>CBIHPQ010000358.1:0-7163 GCA_966211825.1 uncultured Dyadobacter sp.
AGTCGCTGCCAATTTATTTAGCCATCACATTATAAAAATTGTAATCGGTCATAGGCGCGTCGGTGAAGCCCAGGTTGCGGCCCATCGTGATGATCTGCCCGCGGTGGTAAGTGGTGTGGTTCACGACATGCATGATGTATTCGAAGTTGGGGAAGTTGCATTGGAACCATTGGCTAACCACCAGCGTCTCGCCCTGGATCTGCTCGGCCGAGAGGCTTTCAACATACTCCGCAAGCTCCTCAGATTGCGCTATAAGCGTACCAAATGTCGATTCAAGGTCTCCATCAAAATCCTGGCCGCTGTAATTGCTGTCGGGATTGATAATCGAAAGCCAGTAGCGCTGTGTTTCGAGCATGTGGATGAGCGTCAGCCGGATGTTTGAAAAGCTCGATTTCAGCTCAGTTTCGAGGATTTCGGCTGGTTTTGTACGTAACCAATTGACCAGTGTGCAGTTGGCCCAATGGTTGTAATCTGCGAAATTTTTCATCGCATAAGCCAAACTTTTTTCTGCGGTCGGAATTTCAATTGTGGCTGACATATCTCCTTTGTTTAAGTGCAATACAAAGAAAACAGATACCAGTGACAGCCCTGTGTCAGCAGTGTTTCATCAATTACTCAAATTTTCCAAAATTTTCTCGCCAAGCTGCCGAACGGTCGTTTTGAGCGAGTCCGGTTCGAGAATGCAAGCCTCGGGGGCGATCATCAGGTACCAGCGTGCAAAGCCTTCCAGCGAGGCGCTGAGGAAAGTCATTTCGATGGCACCATCCTTTTCCACCTCCGATGCAAACCCGTAGTAGCTTCGCTGGTCGCGCACGTAACGCGCCACGCGCTTGTCCACGCGTATGCGCACGAGACGCATGTTGTCGTTCTCCCAGCTATCGTGCATGAAATCTTTCAGCGGGGCATGCTTGTGTACGAACGGGTTGTCGGTAATGTCGCATTTCAGGATGCGGTCGGAGCGGAAATTGCGGTAATCGTTGCGAAGGTGGCAGAATGCGATCGTGTACCAGTAGTTGTTTTCGTGGTAAACGCCCACCGGCTCGACGACCCGCTCCACAGGCTCGGCAGCGCTCAGAGCTACGTAAAGGATTTTGGCGATTTTGCGTTCGGAAATGCTTCGGAGCAGTACATCGAGCGTGTTGCTGTTGGATTGGTGAAATGCCTGCGGCCGACTCCGTACCTCGATATGGTTTTCCAGGTTTTCAACCATCGATTTCTCTGTGCTCCGCAGTACCGCCTTGATCTTGTACATCGCCGACTGGTAATGCGACTGCGTAGAAAGATCGGTGAATTTCTCCATCAGTTTTTCGGCGGTAATGAATGTACGCGCCTCTTCCTTCGTAAACATAACAGGAGGCAGGCGGTAGCCATCCATAATGGAATAGCCGACGCCTGCCTCGCCTATAATGGGTACGCCCGCCTCTGCGAGCGAATTGATATCGCGGTAAACCGTCCTGAGACTGATCTCGAAGCGCTCGGCCAGGTCCTGGGCTTTGACAATTTTGCGGGATTGAAGCTGGATCAGGATGGCTGTAATGCGGTCGAAACGGTTCATGAGTGTCGGTGAAGGAATGTCCGGCACAAATTAAGGTTAAAGAACCGGTTCTCTCAAATTAAATGCTTCCGAAATCAATTGAAAGGATTTGACACGGTTTTCAAACGTATCCGCCATCGTCGAAACCATGACCTCGTCCGCTTCGAAATCGGTGGCCAGCTTGGTGAGCTGTTCCCTGACAGATTCCGGCGTGCCTGACACGATCCGGCCGCTATTGTATTTGATCCGGTCCAGCTCGCCGAAGTTGAACTGATATTTTCGTACGGTTTCAGGGTCGGGGAAAGGCCCAAATTTGCCGCGTTCGAACTCTACAAGCACATAATCCATCATTTTGCGCATTAATGCTGCCTCCTCTTCCGTTTCGGCGCATAATGTGAATGCAGAGATGATCACTTTGGGTTTTTCGAGCTGGTCGGACGGGCGAAAATTGCGTTTGTATTCTTCCACGACGTCCGGTTTCACGAAGCCATTGATGAACTTGGCCACGGCCAGGCCCATTCCGAACCGTGCCGCGATATTGCTGCTGCCGCCGCTTGAACTCAGTATCCATTGTTCGGGAATCGTTTCCGATTGCGGCGTTGCGTAGATAAATCCGCGCTCGGTTCCGGCAGTGTCCCTGAAAAAGTGCTGTAAATGTTCGAGCTGGCGCAGGTAACTGGTTTCACTAAAGTCGTTGGACGGGTTGAGCAGCGAAGAGGTAAGGCGGTCGGTGCCGGGCGCGCGGCCCATTCCCAGGTCAATCCGGCCGGGATAGAGGGTTTCGAGCATGCGGAAATTCTCGGCAACTTTCAATGCGCTGTGGTTGGGCAGCATTATCCCACCCGAACCTACGCGGATATGGTTGGTGACATCGGCCAGTTTGACCATCAGGACTTCCGGTGCGGAGCCCGCAATAAATGTAGAGTTATGGTGTTCAGAAACCCAAAAGCGGCTATAACCGAGTTCTTCGGCCAGTTTTGCCGTGGTAATGGTTTCCTGGATGGCTTCCCGTACAGTGGACCCGTGTCTTACGACGGATTGGTCGAGAATGCCCAGTTTGAAATGCTTCATACGATCGAGGCTTTTTTTTAAGAATTAACACTACCGGGGCCTTTTGTTTTCTTTTTGGCCCTTAAAATGTCCTTTCCGCGGGTATAGTAACGTTCATCCGTGGGGTGGGGGAGGTCAGGGGACGCGGTCCCAGTAGGTGCTGCGGCCGAGCAACGGAATGCCCACATAACTGCGGACCTCCATTTTTTCCTTGCGTAACTTGATCAGGCAGTTGTAGGTTTTCCCACTCTTCGGGTCATACATCTTGCCATCCTCCCAAAGGTCTTCGCTAAAGACGAAGTTGTTTAGCAGGTTAACATGAAGCAGGTTTCGGCCCCGGAGCTTTTCATTGGAATTACGGACATCTTTTCGGGAGGTTTTGCCATCGGCTTCGTAGACATCTTCGGACCAGAGGAGGCGGCCGAAATATTCGTCACCGGTTTTATAGATCTCGATCCGGGTATCTTTTTCTTCATTGATCCACTCGCCAACGATCTTATCCGCTACAATAATTTGCGATCCTGCGGGCTTGAAACTGACGAAAAAAAATATAGTAAAAAGTATTTTATACATTCTAATGACGTCCGTCGGGTTAATTTATCGTACTTTGAGAGTCTTAAAAATATGCAAGTGTAAAATTTCTAAAACTTAACTGTGTTAACTGTTGCAAAATCAAAAACATCAAATTTGACTTCTTAATGGGTATATTTATCGATGGTCTTTTATTTAACATTGATAGATTTCAAGTCTAACACCGTTAATGTCTTTTGAACATTTGCGTCTGCCGGATAAAGTCCAATTATGTTTGATAGTTGGTGTGACAATATACGACAGTTCGGCAAATAACGAAACAGAATTATTCCAAGATGGCGCAACTCGCCTTCACACGTGGCCCGGTGCCGACTTGTTCCCGCAATGCCGCTACGTAGCAAATACAGCAAAAGTTGTTCCGTCCAAATACAGGTAGTATTCAGATACCGTGCGTTGCACTTGCACGTTTCCGCATTGATTTTTTATCGAATTAGTTCTCTTTTTACATTTATTGTTTGTAGAATTGGGCATAAACTGCATTTGCATATGAGTACTTCCAATGCACCTGTTCCTGCTAATGAGATGGAACGTCTGCTGGGGCTGTCAGAGTTGGATATCGACTATTCGGATCATCAGATCACATTTCAGGACCTGGCGAAGCTTGCCGCCAAGGTTACCGGGACCCGCATTTCGCTGGTCAACCTCATCGATTCCCTCACACAATGGACGATTTCGAACTACGGCCTGGATATCGAGCAGATGCTGCGCGAGGATTCTGTTTGCCAGTACACGATTACGGAGTCCGATCACTTCGAAGTAGGAGATCTTAGTTCTGATGAGCGGTTTAAGGACAAATTCTATGTAACGGGCGAGCCCAAAGTGAAATACTACTATGGCGTGCCGCTCAAAACGAGCGACGGGCTGCAAATAGGCGCATTATGCGTGCTTGACCAGGAGCGTAAAACGCTAGAACCCGAAAAAATCGAGCTCCTGAAGATCATAGCCGACGAGATCGTCGCCCGCCTGAAAACACATAAGGTACTGGAAAACCTGAAATCACGGCTTTTGGAGGCCCGGCAGACGCAGAAGAAGGTCGCGCATGACATACGCGGGCCATTAGGCGGAATTGTCGGGCTGGCGCAGATCATCCGCGACCAGGGCGAGCATAACCGGATGGACGAGGTGCTGGAATTCATCAATCTGATCCATAAAAGTGGTAATTCCATTCTTGATCTCGCGGAAGAGATCCTGGATTCGCATAAGGAAAAGACCGCAGCTCCTGAGACGCCGAAACCTTCCAATGGCCAGGGTTTTACGCTGATGATCTTCAAAGACAAGCTTGAAAAACTTTACGGGCCGCAGGCGAAACACAAGAATATCCGTTTTCAGGTCCATACGAGCCCGCTGACAGAGAATATCAATTTTTCGAAGAACAAATTGCTCCAGATCACGGGTAACCTCATTTCAAATTCCATGAAATTCACGCCCTCCGGCGGCGAAGTGGTTGTGGACCTGCGTTTGCTGATCGATCAGGCGAAGCCGGCGCTGCATATTTCGGTGGGGGATACGGGCGTGGGGATTACGACGGAGAACATCCAATCGATCCTCACGGGTACTGCGTCGTCTACCGACGGAACCGGCGGCGAACAGGGCTTCGGGTTCGGTCTTGCGCTCGTCAAACACCTTGTCGACAGCCTTGGTGGCCAGATCAGCATTACCTCGGAACCCGGGATCGGTACGAATTTCGAAATTAATCTGCCTCAGAACATTTACTGATCAGTCTGCCGGGCGCGACATTCGTTCTTCCAGCTGGTCGAGGACGGCCGGCCAGGCATCCTCGTGCCTTTTTCGTGACTCTTCATTCGGAAACCCTGCGTGGGTAAGCCGCAGGGAAGTGCCGTCCTCGTGCGGTGTGAGCTCCACAGTAAGCACTGTTTCGGCGCCTTCGGTTCCTCCTTCGCCGGTTACCCAGGTCAATTCGACACGTTCAGGAACTTCCAGATGCAAAAAACGGCCGAAATGCGGGTGCCGGATGCCCTGATGTGATGTTTCAAAATAGAAAGGCGTATTAGGCTCAGGCTTGCCAAGGAGCGAGCCGGGAGCAGCCAGCCAGAGATCCAGCTCGGTGGTCCAGGCCATGAAAAGCTTCCGCGGCAGGAGTTTGATGACCTTGTGGACGGTAACGCCCAGCGGTCGGGAAGTGACGTCTGGCGGGCAGATAATGGTGGTTTGCGCTTCCATAATATTGGTATTGTTTTGATAAAGAGCCGTAAAAACTGTGCCCTTGCAAATGCTTTTTGTTTTGTAGCCGATCCGTCGCCAATTTTGTCCTCTTGTTTCACCTGGATATTGAAGTTTTGAAACTATATAAAGGACTTGTTGCGGCCACTGTTGAGGCATTGCAGGATATTTTCATCAAAAAACGGCAAGCAGACCGCGTCGTTGAGCAATTGCTGAAATCCAACAAAAAATGGGGTGCCCGAGACCGGGCCTTCATTGCCGAAAATGTGTACGGTATGGTGCGCTGGTGGCGGATCGTCAAATATGCCGCGGAGATCGATAAAGCATCGGAGAACGAGGATTTCTGGCGGTTGGCAGGCGTATGGCAGCTGATCAGGCCCATGCACCTGGAAGGACATGATCCATTGGAAAACCTGCCTGAATGGCCAGAATTTGAAGGAATAGGCTACGAGACGGTTCGGAAGCGTTACGAAGAAGGATTGCAGACCCGCAAAATTGCAGAATCAATACCTGATTGGATCGATCAGATCGGCGAATCCGAGCTGGGAGCACAATGGCCCGCGGAATTGACAGCCTTGAACAAGACGGCACCGCTCGTTTTGCGTGTCAATTCTTTGAAAACGGACATCGCCCATGTGCGGGAGCAGCTGGGATTGGACATCACCGAAACCGTGCCGGGCGTGCCGGAGGCGCTGGCGCTCACAAAACGCATCAATGTGTCGGGGCTCGAAAGCTTTAAAAGCGGCTTTTTCGAGGTCCAGGACGCGGGATCGCAACTGATTGCACCTTACCTGGACGTGCACCCGGGCATGTCCGTGATCGACGCATGTGCGGGTGCGGGGGGGAAAAGCCTGCATCTGGCTGCATTGCTGGGCAATACCGGTTCGATCCTTTCAATGGATATCGAGCATCATAAATTGCAGGAACTGGAACGCAGGGCCGCCCGGAATGGCGTCACCAATTTGACGACAATGCTCATCAGTTCCGATAAAATCATCGAAAACCTCTCCGGAACCACCGACCGTTTGCTACTCGATGTGCCCTGTTCGGGATTAGGTGTGCTGAGGCGAAACCCGGACAGCAAATGGAAGCTCAAACCTGAGTTTTTGGAAAAGATCCGCAAAATACAGGCGCAGATTCTCGAAAATTACTCCAAAATGGTCAAGAAAGGCGGGAAAATGGTCTACGCGACGTGCCGTGTGCTGCCATCGGAATCGGAAGAGCAGGTAAAGCATTTCATGAAGCGCCACAAGGCCGACTGGAAGTTCGTTTCGGAACACCGCACATCACCCACGCGGGACGGTTTCGACGGTTTCTATATGGCGTTGCTGGAACGTAAGTAGGGCTCGGAATGCGGAACCATAAGTATTGAGGCCCCTTGCCGTCGTAGGTGCATTTCTGGTGGTTGCGATGTTCCTCAAATAGGGAAAGGCATGGTTTTTTCCGTGAAACGAAAAATCAACAGACAAAACCATGGACTTTCAAAACCAATATGTATCTGCATTTCCTGTTGCGGAAATGCCTGACGACCAGCCACCTGCAACTAGTTATCCTGAAAAGCCCCGTGAAACCGGCCCATTGAACCCTACCCCTGATGTGCCGGGTACCGATGCGCCGGAAGTCAATACGGGTTCAAGAATCGATGAGGACGACCCGGCGGAACCGACCGACGAGGACGAAGTGGGCGAGATAGAATCGCAAAATCCCTGATTCAAAGAGAGTTACCCACTTGCCAGCCTGAGTTACCCACTTGTCAGCCTGAGTTACACACTTGTCAGCCTGAGAGGAGGCGGGGTGCGGCGGCCCG
>CBIHPQ010000359.1:0-7144 GCA_966211825.1 uncultured Dyadobacter sp.
TTTAACATATTCAAAATCAATTACTTAACTAACACTCATGTCACATAACGCTGTTCATTTGCGAACATTTCTGAAATCGGTCCGGACAATGCCGGGCTTGCCAGAATGTAGGAGCACCTGAAAATCCGCGCTGTGCGGATGATATGTAGCCAATTCCGCCCTCAGGTTTATTTGCAGAACCGCTCGAAATGTTGCGATATTGCCGTTCATTAGATTCTCGACGTTCCAAAATGATGAAAATACTGATAGCCGACGACCACTCGCTGGTACGGTACGGGCTTAAATTAGCACTTCACAACTATTTCAGTGACAGCCAGATCGACGAAAGCTGGGATGGAGAGTCGGTCAAGGCGCAGTTCGCCATCCATCGTTACGACCTGCTGCTGCTGGACCTCAATATGCCCGAAACGGATTCGACGATCCTGCTGCAATGGATCCGGGAATTTCATGTCGATACCAAAGTTCTGGTGGTGTCGATGAATGACGAAAGCATTTTCGGGAAACGTTCGTTGCAACAGGGAGCGCACGGTTATTTGGAAAAGGACTCCACGCCCGAAGAACTCGCGAAGGCCGTAACGACCATCATGAACGGCAAACGGTATGCGAGCCCCAACCTGGCCACTATCCTGATCAACGACACGCTGTCGGGCAGATCGGCCAACCCGTTCGATCAGCTCACCACCAGGGAGTTCCAGGTGGCCACCTACCTGGCCAAAGACTATTCCGTGACGCAGATCAGCGAAATACTGCAAGTTCAGTACACGTCGGTCAATACATTCAAACGGAGGATATTCAAAAAGCTGAATATTGAGAATAAAAGTGCGCTAGTCAGGCTGGCAGATGCTTATAACCTCGGCTGAATGCAGGGTGGCCACGAATGGGCTGTGGCATACCAATCCGCTGATGCTCACGGATGTTCCTACACCTTTGGTACTTTTGACGGACATCATGTACCCAAGCGTGTGCGCGAAATCGGCGATCAGCTGGTAGCCCAGCCGGCTGTTCGGTTCCACGGGTGCATTGATGACCGGATTGCACAGCCGCCGCCGGATCTTTTGCAGGTCGCCGGGCTGCATTCCGCTTCCGTTATCCGAAACCGTAAGCAGGGGACCGTTCTCATCATGGGTAAAAATCACCTTTACCTGCCCTCCGCGGGTGTGCTTGTTGGCATTGTCGATCAGGTTCCGGAGGATCGCTTTGAGAATATCGCGGTTGGTATACACGAATATATCTTCGTGACAATCCACTACGAGCGTATTGTGGTTGAGGAGTATCATATCCTCAAAAAACAGCTGCAACTCCCCTGCCAGTTCGCTGAATGAGAACGAATGCTGCGCCGGTTGAAAGCTTTCATGCTGCGAGCGTGCCCAGAGGTTGACCTCCTTCACAAATGCATGGATATTCCCGGTTGCCTTCTTGATTTCCTCCGTGCCCGCCTTCACTTCGGTAAGCTGGTTGTTGGCCGCAAACCGCGACACATGATCGGAAAGGACATTCAGAAAATGTAATGGCGATTGCAGGTCGTGGGCGATCATCATCGTGATCTTCTGTTTGAGGCCATTACTGTATTCGAGCCTTCGTGAAAGGTCCTCTACCTGCCTTTCGAGTGCCCGTTTGGCATGGTCGAGCCGGAAGTAACGATTACGTACCCATAGAAAAAACGCCAGCAGCACAGCCACTGTCAGAAACATGACACAGATCCATTGAAAGATCATAACCTCCACCTAATTAGTTTGGACTGTTTAATGCGGGAAGTATCGAGATGGGTGCTTTACAGAATCACAAAGAAATCGTTTTTGTAGTAAATATTGGTACATATAGCCAGTATTTTTTACACAATTTCTACAAAAACACTACAAATGCGCAAAACCTCCTGTATAAACGGACGTTTCAGAAAATCCACCTGATTTGTACGGAACAGCGCGTTAATTCCAATGGATGCAAGGTTTGCGATCGCTAACACGATGGATCAAGCCGTTCAGTAAGTTGCCGGTTTTGTTAGTCAGCGGAAGGATTGGGCCAGCCATTCAACTTTTCGCCCATCGCGCCGATCCCTTCATCCATCCCCTATATTTCGACCTTTGTCATATTTTCCTTTCAGGCGAGCCGGTATGCAACCATTTTTGTTGCGTCAAATACCAAATCCATGAAAATGCTAAGATTTCTCCTCATTGTTTCCATCCTCGCCAGCTCACTCCTGTCACCGGCATTCGCACAATTCCCGGCCGCAGGAAGCAGCCAGCCCAAAGCCCTGCCGGGAACCGCCGGCGACCAAACTCCAAAGGGATCAGCCAAGATAACGGGCTCTATTGTAGATTCAACCTCTTCAAAAGCCATTGAATTTGTGAGTGTTGCATTGTACGACAAGGCCAACAATAAGGCGGTGGACGGCACAATAGCGGACGAAAAAGGGAAGTTCGCACTCACCAAGCTCGCCTCCGGCGAATACAAAGTGCTCATTTCTTTCATCGGTTATGGCAACAAAACGATCGATAACATCAAGCTTTCCAAAGGCCAGGAAGTGGACCTCGGGACGATCAGCCTCAGTTCCAACACCAAAACCCTCAACGAGGTGACCGTCACCGGACAGGCCGCATTGATCGAAGAAAAGGTGGACAGGCTGGTTTACAATGCAGAAAAAGACATTACTGCCAAAGGTGGTGACGCAACAGACATCCTGCGCAAGGTTCCGCTGCTTACCGTGGACCTGGACGGCAACGTATCGCTTCGCGGCAGCCAGAACATCCGCGTTCTGATCAACAACAAGCCCAGTACCATCATCGCCAACAGCGTGGCCGATGCCTTGAAACAAATCCCGGCCGACCAGATCAAGTCGGTGGAGGTGATCACGAGCCCATCGGCCAAATATGACGCGGAAGGCTCCGGCGGGATCATCAATATCATTACCAAAAAGAATTCCCTGCAAGGCCTCAACCTGAATATCGACGCCGGCGTAGGAAACCGCGGCTCGATGCTCGCATTGAATGGCGGCTATCGCAAAGGCAAGGCCGGTTTCACGATCGGCGGATTTGGACGCGGTATGTATAATACTGTTACCAAAACATCGCTGGAACAAACCAGCACCGTTGAGGACATGACCACTACAACCCGCCAGACGGGCGACGGTTCAAGCCACGGGCTTTTCGGAAACTATAACCTGGGCTTCGACTACGATATTGCCAAAAACCAGAGCCTTACAGCCGGTGTTAAATATGGTGTACGGAATTTTTCCAACCAGCAGGATCTAGTAACCCGCCTGATGAGGACCGGCTCTCCGGACGCCCTTTCTGCACGCAACGTGGCTGCCGATAACCTTTCAGGAACGGTGGATGTGAATGTGGATTACCTGCATACCTTCAAGCCCCAGCAGGAATGGAGCGTATCTACCCTGTACAGCCGCAATGATCTTACCAACGATTTTGATGCCGATATTTTCCAGGAAAAAGAACTGACCTCCCGTCAGCGCAACCTCAACAAGAGCATTAACCAGGAGTTTACATTTCAATCGGATTACCAGACACCTATCAAGAAAAACCAGATGCTGGAATTCGGTGGAAAAGGCATTTTCCGCGAGGTAACGAGCAAATACAGCTTCCTCATCGCAGAACCTACCGGCGATTACCGTCCCGAAACCGACCAGCCTGCCGGCGACCTGACCTACCACCAGAATATCGCGGCCGCCTATTCGTCCTATACTTATACTACCAAAAAACGCTATACCATCAAAGGCGGCTTGCGCTACGAACATACGTTCATCGACGCGAGCACAAACGAGGGGGTTGTGGGCGTGGGTAACTACGGTGTGCTGGTACCCAGCGTGAACGCATCGAAGACATTTAAAGGTACGACCGTGAAACTGGGTTATAACCGCCGCATCCAGCGTCCCGGGCTCCAACAGCTGAACCCGAACTTCAACTCGGCCAACCCGCAGAATATCACGATCGGTAACCCCGAGCTGCGTCCCGAGCTGACGAACAATTACGAACTGGGCCTGAGCAAGAACATCAAGAAAACGTATGTGAATGCGACATTTTTCGGCCGTTTTACCAACAATGCCATCTCGCAGGTACGCCAGCCTTCCGATACGCTCGAAGGTGCGATCGTGACGACCTACGAGAACATCGGGAAACAGCATGCATTCGGTGCCAATATTTTTGCCAATATCGCTGCCACTTCCAAGATCAACTTCGGGGTATTTGCCAATGCATTTTACACCAAACTGACAGGACAAACCATCGGGCAGAACGGACTTTCACAGGAGATCAACAACGACGGTATCAACGTGAGCGGCGGTATTTTCTCGCAGGCGACGTTTGGAAACGGTTGGGGCGCGCAGGCATTCGGGTTTATGCAGGGCCAGCAGATCCAGTTGCAGGGTAAGCAGGGCGGCTTCGGTTTTTATACCGTCGGTGTGAAAAAAGAATTCGCCAACAAAAAGGCCAGCCTGGGTCTTGCCGCTGAAAACTTCCTGAGCAAAAGGTTTAAAATGCATACCGAATTGACTTCCTTGCAGTTCAACCAGGTAAATGATGTATATCTTTACAACCGTGGGTTCCGTCTGACATTTACCTACAAAATCGGTAAGATGACGATGGACGCACCGAAAAGAAAGGCCAAATCCGTCAACAACGACGACGTGAAGAGCGACGGCGGCGGACAACAGCAAGGTGGCGGTGGCCAGGGAGGCGGCGGAAATGCGCCCCGCTAGGTGCGCCCGGCTAGGCGCGCCCCGCTAGGCGCAACAACATTTTTTAAACTTACACAAGCCTGTTTAACTCAAATACAACTTCCGTATGAAAACAAACAAACTAATCTGGACTATGGCGGTGGCGCTCGTCTCCGCTGGTTCTTACGCGCAGACTGTGGATGAAATCGTGGATAAACATGTCGCAGCCCTCGGTGGGCTCGACAAGATCAAAGGCATAAACACCGTGGTAACCGACCGTTCCCTGGCCGTACAGGGCATGGAAATACCCAACAAAACCACGCTGGTCGTGGGTAAATCGGTCCGCAACGAATCGACGGTGATGGGCAATACGATGGTGCAGGTAGTGGACAACGGCCAGGGCTGGATGATCCGTCCGACCATGATGGGCGGCACCGGAGAACCGGAAGACATGCCGGCCGATCAGCTGAAACAACAACTGAGCTCACTCGACCCGTTTGGCGGCCTGGTGAACTACAAGGAGAAAGGCAACAAAGTAGAACTCGTCGGCAAAGAGACCGTTGACAAAAAAGACGTTTTTCACCTGAAACTCACCACGAGCGACGGACAGGTGATCGATGAGTTTGTAGATGCCGGCACCTACCTGGTGAGCAAAGTAAAAGTGTCCATGAACGGCAATGACGGCGAAATCGACCTTTCGGATTATAAGGAAGTCGACGGCGTAAAATTCGCAAACACCATGGAGATCACCAATCCGCAAATGGGCACGATGTCCTTCATTACTAATAAGATAACGGTTAATACCCCGGTTGATCCGGCGATATTTAAGAAGCCTGCGAAGTAGGCAGACCGCAGTTTGACCATGGTCCATGCTGAATATTGATTTAGCAAAAAACCATGGTCAGATTGCGCACCCGCCCGCCATACCGCATCCCTAAAAGCGGCCCCTCCCCCCTATTACCTGAACAACGCTATTTTTTTCGACAATTCAACCGGGTCCCTAACCTCCATTTTGTCGTAAATACGCCGTTTGTAGGTACTGATCGTATTTTCTTTCAGGTTCAGGATTGCGGCGATCTCCTTTGTCCATTTGCCTTGGGTCATCAGCTCCATCACGCGCCGCTCGCGGGGCGAAAGGGAAATGATCGGGTTGCTGCCCGTGGTGCGGCCGCTTACATCGGTAAAACTCGAAAGAAATATCTGCTGAACGTCGTAACTCACATAGCGCCCATGGTCGAGAATCGCCTGTACGGCAGTTTTGAATTCGTCCTGCGGTGCCTGTTTGGAAATAAACCCATCCGCGCCGGCTTGCAGGTACGGTAATGCATAGACTTTCTCGTCAAATGTGGAATAAATGAGGATTGGAAGGCCAGCCTGCTTTTCGCGCAACAGCTTGATCATCCTCACATTTTCACCGCCCGGAATATCCATATCCAGCACAGCCAGATCAAACCGCTCCTGTTCCAGGACAACAAGCGCGCCCTGGAAAGTTTCGGCACTGGTAACGCTGGCATGCGGGTAAAGTTCGGCGAATACCATTTTCAGCCCCAGCAATATGAGCGGATGATCCTCAATACATATAAATTTCATAAAAGTATGAGCGATACAAACAGGGGTTTCTGATAACATTTCACACAATATAGAAACATTATCCGAAAGTAGTTTGATAAATTTGTAGAATTACATCTATATTTTTATCCAACTGCCTTATTGTTCCGCTAGCTCAGCATGGTTACTTTCTCGATGAGCTTGATCAGGCTGTTGACCTGCATCTTTTTGAGTATCCGCATCTTATGCGTTCCAACGGTGGTTTTATTGATATTCAGAATGGCCGCAATCTCTACGGTCGACTTGCCTGCAATCAAATGGTCCATCACCTGCCGCTCCCTGTCCGAGATGCTCATCAGTGGATTTACATACCTCAGCGACCGGTTCACCTGGCTTTCCTGGATGATCTGGTGCTGCAAAGCCGTGCTGGCGTATTTTCCCATCACCATCATGGCCCGGATCGCCTCGTCGAATTGCGACGAAGATGCCAGTTTTGACAGAAATCCGTCCGCACCTGCCTTCATATACGGCAATCCATAAATGCATTCGTCGAGATCCGTAATAACCAGGATGGCCGTACCGGGATACAGCGACTTCATGCACTCCACGACGCCCGCGCCGGCTTTGCCCTTAATATCAATGTCCAGAATGATCAGTTCATAGATGTTCCGGCCCGCGAGGTCATAAGCCTTTTCGACAGACGGCGCGGTGTCTACCACCGTAGCGGGATTGATCTCTCCGATCTTTTGCTTTAATCCCAGCACGGTTAGCGGTTCGTCCTCGATAATGAGTATATTCATAAAGTGGCTGATTGGCAGACAGAACCCGGGCATTTAGCCCCCACATAATTGTCGCAATTCTGTCAGTTCCAATTATTGAAGTAGTTCGTAATTGAAAGGCGCAAATTTAAGAACAAATATTACATATTTA
>CBIHPQ010000360.1:0-7113 GCA_966211825.1 uncultured Dyadobacter sp.
CCGGAGCGCTTCTTCCCTGGCGTTCTGCGCGAGGAGCAGTTACAAACGACCGGTTGCTGCGTTCTTGTCTTTCAGGGCGTTCTATGTTCGGGCGCTCCACGCGTTCCGAACGGTTTGCACGCTCAGGACTGTTGCCGGGGTTGCCAAAGTCACGATTACGTTCGGGGCTGTTGCCCTGGTTGCCGTAATCACGGCTGCGTTCTGAGCGGCTCGGTGCTTCATAACGGTCGTTGCGGTTTTCGATAGGCGCCGATTCGCGGTTGCGCTCGTTGCGGCTATTGCTGCGGTCGTTGATCGGGTTACGCGAGCCACGTCTTGAATTATCGCCCGGTTCAATGCGGTTGTCGTCGTTGCGGTTGCTTCTGTCGATACGTGGATTAGCGTCGACGCGGCCACCTCTGTTTCCATAATCATAGCTGCCATTACCACGGTCGGCCACGATTACACGTCCACGACCTCTCGGACTTGCATCTATCGTACGTACAGGCACGCTCCTGCGGGTGACACGTTCGATCTCATCGCGGCGCGGGCCGTATACATAGGTGCGGTTGTCGTTGCGATAGTAATTATTGATGACGACCGTGTTGTTATAGTAATGCGATACGCGTCGTTGAGGAGCGCAGTACGAATGCCAGCGCGGGCTGGTAATGTAGCGTTGCGGCACAAATACCCACCAGAACGACGGAATGTTGATCGACACATTGATATTCACGCCCGGGCCTAGCGGTGCCCAACCATAGTAGCCGCCGCCTGAGCGCCAGTTGACCCACGCAGGTCCCCATTCATAATCGGGTACCCAGAACCAGCCGGTGTAGTCGTCGTACGACCAGCGGCCGTAGTGGAATGGTGCCCAGCCCCAGTCGTATTCCGAAACCCAGGTGTTACCGTATTCGGTTACCTCCCAGTAACCTGCGGTGGAATAGGGCTGGAAGCCGCGGGGCACGTCGGGGATCCAAACGGATCCATAATGCGGGTTACGAACCCACCGGCCGTAAGGGGCCAGTTCGTCGTAGAAAGTCTCAAAGCTAATCCTGAAACCGGGTTGTGCCTGGGTTTTGTTTGAGACTGAAACACCTCCCAGCATTAAAATGAACAAGCCGAGTATCCTGAGTGTACGCATGGTGTCCATGACTTTATGTTTTAATTGTTTTCCTGTTGTTAAAAATCGGTTCTTGGACGTTACTTTTAGATTCTGGTTTAATGGCCCCGCCGGACATTAACACGTGTTAACAAAACTTCAAAAAACAATGATCGATCCTGAAATCCTGCACCCCGAACTCGTCTTTCAGACAGCCCGGAGCGGTGGTAAGGGTGGACAAAATGTGAATAAGGTAGAAACAAAGGTAGAACTGCGTTTTGATATTCCGAATTCGCAGTTCCTGACCGGCGAGGACAAGCAAAAGCTGACCGAAAAATTATCCAACCGATTAACGAACGGTAAAGTGCTCGTATTATACCACCAGACCGAGCGCTCGCAACTGGCCAACAAAGGCAAGGTCGTCGAGAAGTTCGACAGGCTTATCCGCCAGGCGCTTACCATTGAAAAGGACCGCAAAGCAACCAGGCCTACATTGGCTTCCAAACTCGACAGATTGAAAGCCAAACAGCGCAACGCCTCCATTAAGTCGATGCGCCGGAAGCCTTTTGATGAATAAACGAAAACACCTTTATGACCACCGTCACTCCTGTTCAACCCAAACTTAGTGCCGTATTCACATTACCCGTTATCGTAGCTTCGCTGGGTTATTTTGTGGATGTTTATGATTTGCTGCTTTTCAATATCGTGCGGGTGCCCAGTCTGAAAGACCTTGGGCTTTCGGAAGAGGAAATTTCGCAGATAGGCGCTAATATTTACAACTGGCAGCAGGCCGGGTTGCTCATCGGCGGCTTTTTGTGGGGGATTTTAGGGGATAAATTAGGGCGCCGCTCGGTGCTTTTCGGCTCCATACTGACCTATTCGCTGGCCAATATCGCCTGCGGTTTTACACAAAATGTCGAAATCTATTCGATACTGAGGTTTGTCGCCGGATTTGGTCTTGCAGGAGAATTGGGTGCCGGTATTACATTAATCGCGGAAATATTGCCCAAAGAATTACGCGGTTATGGAGCGTCTGTCGTTGCGAGTGTGGGCCTAGCCGGCGCCATTGCTGCATTCTTTGCCGTAAAACTCACCGATTGGCGAATGGCTTACTTCATCGGCGGCGGAATGGGTTTGATATTGCTCATCCTGCGTGTGAATGTGCTCGAATCCATTGTTTTTAATAAAAGTCTGGAAAAGCGAGGCTCGAAACCCGTGCCCTGGTGGACGATATTTACCAGCTGGTCGCGGTTTGTAAGGTATTTGCGCTGCATGGGTATCGGTCTGCCGACTTACATGGTGATCGGTATTTACTCCACATTCGGAAATGAGTTTGCGAAGGCATTAGGCATTGTCGAGGAGGTTCAGGCGGGTACGTGTGTGCTTTACACCTACATAGGCGTTGTCACGGGCGACTTTTTCAGCGGCATATTGAGCCAATGGCTGCATTCGAGGAGGAAAGCGATATTACTCATGATGCTGATGACGCTCGCCGGCGTGGCCTGGCTGCTTTCGGGGGGAATCAACTCGGTCACCACGCTTTACATTTGCTACGTATGGCTCGGTTTCTCCATCGGCTACATTGCGATGTTCCTCACGACCACGGCCGAGCAGTTCGGTACCAATCTGCGCGCGACGGTGACCACCTCCGTGGCCAATAATGTGCGTGCCACCGTGCTGCTTACCTTGCCATTGTTCCAGTTCTTGAAAAAGGATTCCGGCGTGCTGCATTCCGGCGCGATTGTGGGCGCGCTATGTTTTTCGCTGGCGTTGCTCTCGCTCTGGCGGATGGAAGAGACTTACGGGAAAGAGCTGGATTACGAAGAGAACTGATCGCTTTGTTCGTCGGGCGTTTTGCCGAATATCAGTTTGTCGGGAGTAGGGTATTCCAAAAGTTTGGTAAAATCTACTTTCCAGAAATCGAGGTCGAGTAACCGGCCGTTAGTGTCTTGTGTTAATGTGATGACTACGGGAGTATCATCTATGTCGACATATTCAGCCTGAATAAGGTCGCCTGCATAGCCATTCACATCCCCGCCGAGGCTGATACTGCCCATCTTGCCCCCTTCATACTCGTCCACCTGTTCGCTCACCGGGTAATCGATCGGGTCGAGATCTAGTTTTTCGAGCAGGAAATGAATGATGTCGAGTTCTTCGGGACGAATGGGTCTGATATTGCTCATGGTATTTTCAGGATTGGAATAAAAAAGTTACCCGGCGGTTTTGCCGCGCCATTGCTCGGCTTTTTTAGCCACAAACCAGAAGGATAACGCCAGCAATGCAAAGAAAATCCCTGCATTGGTACGATCCCAGAAATATTCGAAATAACGGGTATAGATATTCAAAAGGAAGAAAACGAGGCAGAGGTCGCGCAGCGTTTCCTGTTTGTATTGAAATGCATAATACAGCATTCCAGCCAGTATCAGCGTAAAACCGAGCGCCCAGAACCAGAAATGGCTTTGTTTGAGTGCCTTCCAGCCTTCATAGTCGGCATAATTGCCAAAGATGGAAAGCGTCCAGCCGGCGATTAAAAAGAGGAGGAGCCCGACCGTATAGGTGGTTTCTTTCAGGAATGCAGTCGGTTGTATTTTGCCTATGACGAAAGACGAGGCCCAGATTACCAGGCCAAAAACCGTCATCCGGAGCGGGTAATTCATGCCCATGAACTGATAGCTGCCGCCTGACCAGTAGTGCGTCTGGGCGCCCCACCAGCCCGCCAGCGCGACGATCGCCGCGACCCAGAGTAAGGTCGATCGAAGGAAAATGGCAATACCGCCGTAAGCCAGCGCCGCAAAAAGGAGCGGCAATGCATAATTCCCCGGCCCATCCAGTAATCCGCGCGTCCAGTATGTGATTGCGATGGCGACAGTCAGAATGATGGCAATGTTATAAACTTCATTGCTGATTTTAGCGCGCGAGGTTTTAGTGCTGCGTTGCTTGGCGAGGTAAACAAAAAGCCCGGCGACCGAAGTAAACAGGACCCCGACGATATTTTCCGAGAAGCCCCAACGCTTTCGAAGCAATTCGATCCACTTTTCGTCCAGTACCAATGCACCAAAGGCCAGCAGACCGCACGAAACGGCAGAAATCAATGCGTAAATAGCGATTGCATCCACATTCGCATTCCGGACGCTGTAACTGCCGCGTAATTCCGTCGCCAGTTCCTTAGAAATCCGCGCGCCTTCCTCCCACGACTGGATTGCCCTGTTTACGATCTCCGCCTCTTTTTTGTCGAGTTCCATTCAAATTTTTTAGTGCTGATGAATTAAAATTGTGCCTGGCATGGCTAGTTGAATGCTTCGATTTTGTCGTTGAATATGACTACGAGCTTGTAGGTTTGGCTTAGCTGTATTACCTCATTCCATACCTCGGAAATAAGCGTGTGAAATGCTTTCATAGAAAGGTTGCCGGTACGAAAATGGATTATGCGGGGAGGAGGTGTAGAGACGAGTATTCTGTTTGAAAAATCAGAATCCTTGGTGATAATCGTCATCTCTTCGCTTTTAGCGTAGGACCAAATATTGGAATCTTTTGCTGTGCGTTCGATATCCAGTTGATGAACGTAATCCGGATTATTCCAAATTGAAAAGTAGTAAGGCAAATTTACATCAATAAGATATTTAGGCGACATGCTTTATTTCTTTGATGAAATAATTCCGGTTCATCATCTCAATTGCGAACTCAAAACAGGCATCGATATCTTCGTTTTCGATGGCGGGATATTGATATAGTAATTCTTCCCTCGTTGTTCCGGCAAAAAGAAATTCGAGCACGGTCTGAACGGTTATCCGCATTCCCCTGATGATAGGCCGACCATTGCAAATGTCCGGATCAATGGCTATTCGTTCGGTTAGATACGTTGTCATGTCTTAACTTTTTTCAAATATACCCAAATCAATCATATAACAATTGACTGGTCACTTTTGTCCAATGCGTAAAAATAAACCCCGGAATCCTAAAATCCCGGGGTTTGTGATATAAGGTATTTTTCGGTTACTTCTTCATATTCGAAAGGAACTCCACGACATCCCGTATTTCCCTTTTCGACATGATATTACCCATCGGCGGCATGCTGGAAGGAACGTTTTCACGTTTCGCAATCCGTGAAACGGCGATTTTCAATGGTTCGGCTTCCGAGGTTTTCAGAACCAGTTCGTGCTCGTTTTCCTGGGCCAGGATTCCGGCTGCGGATGTGCCGTCTTTTAAAGTAAGCATCACCATCCCAAATCCAGGCGACAGGCGTGCGCTTGGTTCGACGAGTGCTTGCAGGATCTGTTCGCGGGTGAGTACACTGCCGATATTCGAGAGGTTAGGGCCTACTTCACCACCTTGTCCGCCGATCGAGTGGCAACGCACGCATTCAGCAGCCGAGCTGGTCATGAAATAGCGGCGGCCTGCCTGAGCGTTTCCTCCGAACAATGCATCCTGATAGTCGGCTGCGGTGTTGCCCTGCTTGCGCAATGGCGCTATTTTGGCGATCAATGTGCTTGATTTGGTCGAATCGATAGCTTCGCCAAGATCGAGCAACAGGTTTTGCGGCAGTTTGCTGTCGGCCATTTTACCGATTAGCCCATTGAAGATCGTCTCGGTTTTGGCTACGGGCAGGCTACCCAGCACTTTCAGGATTTGCTGCTGTTCGCGCACGCTGCCTTTTTCAAAAATGGTATTCGAAATATCCGACAAGGCTTCTTTCGACATGCTTACGCTTCCAACCATACCCAATGCAGCCGTGCGAACATCGGCGTCGGAGTCGCTCATGCCTTTTTTCATGACGGTTTCCATGTCCGTATATTTCAGGTCGTTCAAAGCCACGAGCATTGCCGCGCGCACTTTCGGATCGTTGCTGTCATTCAGGATTTTCGCCAGGGTTGCATTGTTGTCGCTTACATTCAGGTTGGTGAGCATTTGTGCGGTAGCGATCAGGATCGCGGGCTCGTTTTCCTGCAAAAGATCTGCCACCATCGGCTTGATTTTCGCTTTCACACCTGCCGGGTCACGCTCCATCGGGCCACGGTAGCGGCCATCCACACGGTCGGTAACCGACGGACTTGCCCAGGTTCCGAGCGTTGCAAGAGCTTCCGCACGCATTTCCTTGTTCACATCTTTTCTTTTGGCAAATGCGATCAGGTCGTTCAGTTGGGTTTCACCGCCCACGCGCAATGCAGCGTTGATGGCACGGCGCAACAATGGTTCGGAGGTAAAGCCTTTTTCGTTCAACACGGCAGCCAGTGCGGGTAATGCAGCCGGAATAGACAGGTCGTCGTTGATACCGCGTGCGGCTTCTGTTACGATGTATTCGTCCTTGTCTTTCAGGAATGCACTGATCTGCTCGTTTTTCATGCGGCGCAACACGAGTACACCCGCAATGCGCAGCGATTTTTCAGGGCTGCTTGCCAATGCAGCGATCGGTGCGACCTCGCCTATGCGGGAGAGCGCAAGCACACCTGCGTGACGAATGTAGACGTCCTGGTCGTTATTGGCTTTCACCATGTCGATCAAAGACTGTACCGCATTTTTATCACGAACACGGCCAAGTGCCTGTGCCGCGAAGAATTGTACGCGCGGGTTTTTGCTTTTGAGCATTGGGATCAGCATTGGCGCCGCTTCCGCAATTTTAGCGTCGCCAAGTACTTTCGCCGCCTGGACGGTAATTTCTTCATCCGAATCTTTCAACAAAGTCATCAGCACATTGGCATACGACTTATCCTGGCGCGTCAACTGGCCCATTCCCCAGATTCCATGGATACGGCCGAACTGGTTGCCGGTCTGCGCAATGGCTTTGCTCAGCACCGCAGCGCCTTTTGCACCCCTTGAAGCCAGTTCAAACTGAGCTTTCAGGCGAATGCGCATGTCTTCATAAGAAAGCAACGGCAGCAATGCGTCGTCGGATTGTTTGGTATAATCCAATTGCATGAGTCGCTTCGTTTCAGTACGAACGGCTTTCAGGTCGTTTTTATAGTCGGTAAAAACGAGTTTACACACGCAGCCAAAGGTTTTGGTATACCAACCCTTTATACAATCGGCCACGTAAAATG
>CBIHPQ010000361.1:0-7112 GCA_966211825.1 uncultured Dyadobacter sp.
GGTTGTGCCGTTTATCAAGGAGGATTCGAGCCCAACTAACGAGATTATCGCCGCGGGAGCTTCATTCGGTGCGATGCACGCGGCTAACCTGTTTTTTAAACACCCCGATTACATTCACGGGGTGATCGCGATGAGCGGCTGTTATGACCTGAGCGTTTATACCGACGGCTACTATGACGACAATGTCTATTTCAATTCACCGGTGCATTATCTGCCCAACCTGAAAGCGGAATGGCACCTCTCAATGTACCGCGACAGTCGCCATATCCATTTTATAACCGGCTCTGGGGCCTACGAGGTGCCGGATTATTCGAGGCATATTTCCTCGATCCTGGCTTCGAAAAACGTGCCGCATGAGCTGGACATTTGGGGGCCTGATATTCCCCATGAATGGTGGGCGTGGAAAAAAATGCTTCCCTACTACCTGGAAACGCGGTTTTGATATTGATACAAAAAGCAAATGCCCTGAAATGATTACATTCCAGGGCATTTGCTTTTTTAACTTTTCAAATCAGGCGCCTTCGAATTGCCGCAGGAACCTGACATCGTTTTCTGTAAATAAACGAAGGTCGTTGATGCCGTAACGCAGCATCGTGATCCGCTCGATACCCATTCCGAATGCAAAACCGGTGTATTCTTCGCTGTCGATGCCGCAGTTTTCCAATACATTAGGATCAACCATTCCTGAACCGGCGATTTCAACCCAGCCGGTGTGCTTGCAGACGTTACAGCCTGTTCCTCCACATATAAAGCAGGAAACGTCGATCTCGGCGCTAGGCTCCGTAAAAGGGAAGTAGGAAGGACGGAGACGGATCTTGGAGTCCTTACCGAACATCTCCTTCGCGAAGTGGTACAATGTGTCTTTCAGATCTTTGAAACTCACATTCTTATCCACATAAAGCCCTTCAACCTGGTGGAAAACGCAATGCGCACGGGCGGAAATAGCTTCGTTCCGGAACACGCGACCCGGCATAATGGAGCGGATCGGTGGCTTTTGGCGCTCCATCAGGCGCACCTGCACGTTGGATGTGTGCGTACGCAGGAGAACGTCGTCCTTTACATCGCCTTCACTTTTGGAAATAAAGAAAGTATCCTGCATTTCACGCGCCGGGTGATTGTCGGCAAAGTTCAGTGCGCTGAAGTTGTACCAATCCTTCTCGATTTCAGGCCCGTAAGACACGTTAAAGCCCATGCGTTCGAAAATCTCGATGATCCTCCGGCGAACGATAGTTAGCGGGTGGAGACTTCCCTGCAAGTTAGGCGTTACCGGCAGCGTGAGGTCGATCAGCATTTCGGGATTGCTGTCGGCGACACTTTCCAATGCCGTCTGAAAATCCTGAAAGCGTGTTTGAGCGAGGTTCTTAAGCGTATTTAATTCCTGTCCGACAGCCCGTCGGTCTTCTTGCGGGATGTTTTTGAGGTTATCAAATAGCTCGGTAACTGCGCCTTTTTTACTGATATATTTCAACCTGAAAGCTTCCAGTTGCTCCTTACTGCTAACTGTGGCTTGTTCAATTTCAGAAACTAACTCTTTTACCCGCTCGGTAATCATAAAAGCTTGTTGTTATTGGTGACTTATGCCGCCCCGGTTGCGGCGGGAGGCTCCTTTCGAAGCCCCGGAAATTCCAGCAAAGATAACGAAAGTTAGCTCGCAGGCAGAAGTGAAATGGCTCTGATACGTCTATTGAGGCGATTTATTAGAAAAGTACATCTTTCGGGGACTACGTAAAACTACGCATTTTACTAAGTTCGCTTACGTCATTTTAGAAATCAGTCAATTGTTAAGTAACTTATTTTCAGTTGATTAGATGTGTATGCGTACTTTTACGTATTTTATGAACGCTACACGATGTGCTAATTTTGAAACAAGAAATCACAACAATATTAGCGTAGTTACCATGAAAAATTTTCCAAGCTTTACTCGCCCCAACCAGTCAGAGAGATCATACAGCGACAGCCGTTCTTATATTTCAGTCCAGTCAATGGGCAGAACGATCTTCCTGACACCCGACGTAATCACTTTCCTCGAAGGTGAAGGAAACTACACATTTATATATACGAACAACGGTAAGAAGTACCTGGTTTCGAAAACGTTGAAATCCCTTGCAGAGCAGTTGAGCGCCAAGTTCCTTCGCGTTCACAAATCCTACCTCGTCAATGCAGATTACGTGGTAGAGCGCCTGGAAGATGATCGCATGCTGAAACTTTCATGCGGCAAAGAAGTGGTCGTATCGCGCAGGAAAATCAAAGAGGTTTCCGGTCTCCTGGATCACACCAACCTCATCCGCATCAGCGCATAGAAGATATTTTGGTGAATTAAATTAGTGGGTTATTCATAAAAACAGCAGCCATCGCTCGATCGAAGGCTGCTCGTTTTGTTTATGACTAAACCTATTCGGTCATTCAATCATTCAAAATTAGAATATCTTCAATCCAAGCGTCACCTGCCACGACGTTACTTTCTGCTTCACGGAGCCTCCTGCTGCTTGTTGGCCGCTTACCTGGAATGAGGCCAGGTTGCTGAACGATCCTTCTTTTCTTACGTCCAAGCTAAAATTACCCAGATCAAGACCGGCACCAAGCTGGTAACCGAATGTAGCCTCCGACATGGCGTTGTTCAGGTCGGAGGTGTAATATTTGAACGCATCACGTAACCGCTGGTTGTCGCCGATGCGGAATGATGCAACCGGCCCTGCCAGAATTCGGAACGGTCCACCTTTCAGACCGATCAGTAACGGGACATCGATATTGCTGTATTTGACATTGATTGTTTTTTCAACCGGTATTTCCTGATCATTCTGAATAATTTTGAATGAACCGCCTTTCGTCGAAACAAGCACCTCAGGCTGAATAAATATGGTTTTACCGAAGCGCATCCACACGCCGCCAACTGCACCGGTTCTGGTATTGAAGCTTTCTTTCAGGTTATCCCGCACTTCTTTGCCGTCATAGCCGAGGTAAGGATTTCCATTCTCATCGTAACGTGTCGTGAACACATCGCCCATTGTAAGCCGCGACAGGTTCACCCCTCCCTTGATACCAAACGCAAAACCTTTTTTCTGGGCCTGCACATTTGAGAATGCAAAAATGCAGAGCAAACAGGCGCAGGCCACTTTTGTCAGGATGTTCATGGATAATATGATTTTTTAAGTAAAACAGGTTAATAACGCCAATTTGCAAAAAACTATACCCGTCGCACATTTTTTTTGATTTTATGGCCAAAACATGCAAATATTGGATTAATATCGTCTGAATTACGTTAGTCACCAAGAGGATATAAATTAGACTATTCTATTATGGCCAAAGCCAAGACGGCATATTTTTGTCAGGAATGTGGGTATAATTCGCCAAAATGGGTTGGCAGATGTCCGTCGTGTGGCGAGTGGAATACTTTCGTTCAGGAAGTGATTGAAAAGGAGGACAAGAAGACGGCGGTTTCTTGGAAATCCGTTAACCTGGCCAATCGGCCGCGCGCGATTGCCGAAATTGTCTACGAAAATGAACCACGTCTCCGCACATTCGATGAGGAGCTGAACCGCGTGCTCGGCGGAGGTATCGTGCCAGGCTCGCTGGTACTAATCGGAGGTGAGCCGGGAATCGGGAAGTCGACGTTGATGCTGCAAATAGCACTGACGCTTTCGAATAAAAAGGTACTCTATGTTTCAGGCGAAGAATCCGAGGCGCAGATCAAAATGCGGGCGGAGCGCATGGCCGCTAAAAGCGACAACTGCTTTATCCTCACCGATACCCAGACCCAGAATATTTTCAGGCAAATAGAAGATTTTCAGCCGGAAATTCTGATCGTAGATTCTATCCAGACCATGCATTCGACCTACATTGAATCGGGGGCAGGTAGCGTGTCACAGGTGAGGGAATGTACGGCGGAGTTTATGAAATATGCCAAGGAAATGGGAGTTCCCGTATTTCTGATAGGCCATATCACCAAAGATGGCTCGCTGGCAGGCCCGAAAGTGCTGGAACACATGGTCGATACCGTGCTGCAATTTGAGGGCGACCGGCACAATACCTACCGTATCTTGCGGACGATGAAGAACCGTTTCGGCAGTACTTCCGAGCTGGGGATTTATGAAATGCAGGGAAATGGTCTCCGCCAGGTCAGCAACCCGTCCGAAATACTGATTTCACAGCGCGATGAGCCTGTGAGTGGCATCGCGATTGGCTCGATGATGGAAGGGAACCGGCCATTGCTGGTGGAAATCCAGTCGCTTGTGAGTGTGGCTACTTATGGAACACCGCAGCGCAGCAGTACAGGTTTTGACGCGAAGCGCCTGCAAATGCTGCTGGCTGTTCTGGAAAAAAGGGGCGGTTTCAGGCTCGGGGTGCAGGACGTATTCCTGAATGTTGCTGGCGGGCTGAAAGTGGAAGATCCGGCCATTGATTTAGCCGTGGTGGCTTCGCTGGTTTCCTCTTATGAGGATAAGTTTATCCCTCCATCAGTTTGTTTTGCGGCGGAAGTCGGACTGGGCGGTGAGGTAAGGGCGGTGAACCGCATTGATAGCCGGGTTTCCGAGTCGGAGAAGCTGGGTTTTAAGAAAATCTACATTTCAAAATACAACAGCAAGGGACTGGATTTGACAAGATCCAAAATCGAAATCGTGCCTGTGGCGCATTTGGATGAACTTTTCATGTCGCTCTTCCTGAATCAGTAGTATTAATTTTGAAGTAGCCGATTACCGCATTTTGGAGTGCTTCACCAAATAGGCTAGCAGTACGGGGTCGAAGCCTTTGGCAATATCTGCTTCAATGAAGTCGATCTTGTATTGCCCGCATTTCAATTTCAGTTTCTGATAAAAATCACCTACAAACTGCTGGTACGATTCGCGGACCTGATCGGGTTGAACTTTAATCTTTTCACCCGTTTCGAGATCGATAAATTCGTAAGGACGGTTCTCGAATGCGAAGTTTTCCTCGGTTGCGCGATCGGTGACGTGGAAAAGCAGTACTTCGTGAAGGTTATGGCGTAAATGCTGCAATGCGGAGAAAATCTTGTCGGCATCTTCCAGATTATCAAACATATCGCTGAAAATAACCACCAGCGAGCGCTTATGGATTTTTTCGGCGATCTGATGCAGGACTTCGGCTACCGAGGTTTTAAGCAACGGACGGTTGGCCTGCAACTGCTGTTCCAGTTCAAGCATGATCTTGTGCACGTGCGAGGGCGTGGATTTTACAGCCGTTTGCACTTCGATCTGTTCCGAAAATGTGCAGAGGCTCACGGCATCTTTCTGGCGTTGCAATAAATAGGTAAGGCTCGCCGCGGCCATGACGCTGAACGTCATTTTGCCGTAATTGTCTTCCGGGTAATACATGGAAGACGAGGTGTCGAGCAGAATGTGGCACCGGAGGTTGGTTTCTTCCTCGTAACGTTTGACGTAGAGCCGGTCGGTTTTCGCAAAAACCTTCCAGTCGATGTTCCGGGTGGACTCGCCTGTGTTGTAAAGCTGATGTTCAGCAAATTCGACTGAAAAGCCGTGAAAAGGAGATTTGTGAAGACCGGTAATAAAACCTTCAACCAACTGTTTTGCAAGAAATTCCAGGTTTCCGAATTCTCTGACTTTGGCCAGATCCAGTTGGCGGACACTCATATTGGCATCGAGGCTTACTTTCTCATGGAAATAACTTTGCCCGATTTGGGATCGATTTCTTCATTGGGCGATAAAAGCACCATTCCTTCCATTCCTACAACCCTTATTGAGACATTGGCGACGCCTTTGGCAAGAATGCCGAGCAGGCGGGCTGCTTCTTTACTGAGGTCGATCACACGGTGTCTTGAAAACGGACCGCGGTCATTGACTCTCACAATCACTTTTTCGTCATTATCCAGATTCGTCACTTCGAGCATGGTATTGAGCGGATAGCTCCGATGGGCGGCGAGCAGTTCACTGCTTTTGTGTATTTCCCCAAATGAGGTTTTTCTGCCGTGGAACTTCGCCGAGTAGTAGGAGGCGTTTCCAGTTTCCATTTTGCCTAGTTTTACCTGAGCGAAGGCTTCCGGTAATAGCGCGGCAAACGCTAACATGGTGAGAATCAGAATTCGACGATAAGTCATAGTTCTGTATTTAGGTGAAACATAATAAGGTAAATGTTCCTTATCTCATATCTTCCTTTGGTTTTTCAGGTCAGTTTTAAAACCCACGAATTTCAAAACTAGTAAAAAGATTTTTAGAAACCAGCAAAAATTCCAGTTAATTTGAGCGCAGTAGGCCCGCAAGCTTGTAACCCGCAGCTAACAAATCGCTAATATGTTCCGGTTTTTTTGGAAGCAGCAATAAACTTTCTATTTTAGCGTTTGGAAACCTATTTAAAACTAAACATAGTGGAAGACAGAGAGCAAATCTACTCCAAAAGGGTCAGGGCGGGAAAACGGACTTACTTCTTTGATGTTCGCTCTACGCGATCTAACGATTACTATCTTACCATCACAGAAAGCCGTCGCCACCCTCAGGGAGACGGATTTACGTACGAAAAACACAAGATGTTTTTGTACAAGGAGGACTTTGACAAGTTCGTGGAGGCATTGAAAGAAGCGGTTGATCACGTGAAAACAGAGTTGATGCCAGAGGTTGACTTCTCGCAATTTGAATCGAAAGGAGACGAGGTAGACGTAGTAGGAGAGTCTGACCTTAAGTGGGATTAAGAAATTAAGATATTAAGTAGAAGCCTTCGCAATTGATTACGAAGGCTTTTGGTTTTTGTACCTGCTAAATAGTAATTTTGCGAAAATTATTATTCAGCAGGCGGGCATGCTTTGCATTATCACGCAACATGAGGCCGCCGTTCACTGCTTACCATTCATATATGAGTCTTCAATGTGGGATTGTTGGATTGCCGAACGTTGGGAAATCCACCCTTTTTAATGCCATTTCTACCGGCAAAGCCGAAGCTGCCAATTACCCTTTTTGCACCATAGAGCCCAATGTGGGCGTTGTGACCGTTCCGGACGAACGCCTGGACACCCTTACCAAGCTGGTTAGTCCTCAAAAGGTGATCCCGACGATCATTGACTTTGTGGACATCGCGGGTCTTGTGAAAGGCGCGAGCCAGGGGGCAGGATTAGGCAACAAGGTTTTGGCCAATATTCGTGAAGTGGA
>CBIHPQ010000362.1:0-7058 GCA_966211825.1 uncultured Dyadobacter sp.
CCGGTCGACAGGCCCATCGCGCCGGCCTGCAAGGCATCCTCGACGATTTTTTCCAGCGGCCGATCTGCAAAGGCAATATCTTGTCGCGGGTAGCGCGTGCTTTTTGGGCAAAATCGGCGTCGACACCGAGCGCCGTTGCAGCCTCGGCGGTGTTGTTGAGCACATCCCAGGCCATCTCGTGGTCCATGGTGGCACCGGTGGAAATGCCGCCGTGCTCCGGCGAATAGGAAGGCGAAGATACCAGCCGGCCCTTACCGTCGTCCGTGAGGTAATCCATCCAGAACTGCGACGCTTCCTTCATCACGGGATAGGCCGTATTTTTCAAAAAAGTTTTGTCATTGGTAAATGCATAATGCTCCCACAAATGCTGGCAAAGCCATGCAGCGCCACCGGGGAAAAAGCCCCAGGGAAAATCCCAGCCCGGCGAAGTATAGCCATAGGCGTTCAGCATGGTATTGACGATCCATCCTTTGGCATTAAAAAACTCCTTCGCTGCCAGACGACCCGGTTCGACAATGGACTGGGTAAAATCCATCAGCGGCAAGTGACATTCCGAAAGGTTAGTAACCTCGGCAGGCCAGTAGAGCATCTGAACATTGATATTGGTGTGGTAATCATTCGCCCAGGGCGGGTTGGTGCTGTCGTTCCATTTCCCCTGCAAGCTCATGGGCATAGTACCGGGGCGCGTGGAGGAAATCATCAGATAGCGACCATATTGAAAGTATAATTCTTCCAACCGGGGGTCGGGCTGGCCTTTTGCGAAAGCTTTCTGGCGCTGATCGGTTGGAACGGCCGGCGCGGCGGCATTACCCAACGTCAATGCGACGCGGTCGAACAGGTTGTGGTAATCCTTTTGCTGCTCGGCGAGTAATGCGGAAAAGTTCTTTCCAGCCACTTTGGCCATGGTAGCGGCATTGGCCTTTTTGTAATCATTACCTTTATAATCAGGGTATTTCATCATGTAGTCGGTTGCCACGGTGTGGATCAGTACCACGGATTTGGCCCCCGTTACAGTGAGTACGCCATTGCTGAAAGCGGTTTTGCCGTCGGTATCGATGCGGTAGACCGTTTCAAACTCCTGGTAATTGTCTTTCAAATGCCCGCCAAATGTGTATTGGTTTTTGGCAAACTGCTCATAATCTTTCTGGTGCGGTGTTTCAAACCGAATGCCATAGGTTTCGGGCGTCGACGAGGTGAATTTGTACACCATTACTTTGGAAGGATAATTACCCAAAAACGTCCTTTCGAAATGGGTGCCACCTGCATCGTAGCTTACCTTGCCCAGCGCGTCGGAAATATTCAATTCGCGGCGGTAGTTTGCCACTACGCCTTTGGAAGAAACCTTCACGAACAGATCGCCTGCCGTTTGCTGCGCACCGAAGTCGGAAGAGGGTGTATTCTCCTTTTTTTCATGAATAACCCCCGTAAGCTCTTTGTTTGCCAGCTCGTGCGCTTCCTTCATTTTTCCCGCTGCAAGCAGCTCGCGCACTTTTGGTAAATGTTTATAAGCCTCTTTTTTTAAACCAAAATTATATTCTGCATTGGCTCCCTTACCGCCCGCCCACAGGCTGCCTTCCGAAAATTGCAGCCGCTCTTCCTCCGCGCCGCCGAAAAACATGGCGCCCACGTGACCATTACCGATCGGCAATGCCTGTGTCATCCATTCCTTCGCAGGCTGGTCGTACCAGAGCGATAGCGGGGCGGGTTTCGGTTGGGGATTTGGCTGCGCTTGCAGCACGTTGAATGTGGTAGCAGCACAAATGAGCAGGCTTAGAAACGTTTTCATCAATATGGGTTTGGCAAATAATGGTAAAACTATTCAAAAGTTAATTTCGGCGAACCGCTTACTTTAATATTCTCCTTCGGCATATTTTCCAGGCGGATATTCCGGCCGAGCACCTCCCCTTCCAGCTTCAAACCCGTGAGCGCCACATCCGAGCAACCGTTGAACCAGAACATATTAAGGTTGCCCGACTGCGGAACGAGCTCCTTAGTGCGGATGATTTGATTATTACTGAAAATCAAACCCTGCGTGCTTTTGGCGTACAGCACCGGATAATCGAATGTTTTAAAAGTGTTTCCTTCAATGCGAATGTTGAAATGTACCGGTTTTTTGACGTCGGCCACTTTGTTGGATGGGTTAATGGCGATCACCGCATTGCCCGGACCGCCCTGGTAGGCGCAGTCGATAAACTCGTTGTTACGGATCGTGACATTACGCACGGGGCCGGATTCGTACCATCCTTCCGCGTCCGCTTCGATGAGCACGGCACTCATACCCGTGCGAAAAAAGGTGTTGTTTTCGATTACGGCCTTACGCGGCGTCGTCAGCAGCAAGCCGCGGGTGTTCGTGCGGGTGAAATGGTTGCGACGGATCAGTACTTCGGGCGTCCAGGTCATATTTTCGACGCAATCATGCGGTTCCAGCGCTGTTGGGACCGGTTTTTCAAAAGTCAGCAACAACTCGCGATCGCTCAGGCGGCTCACCGTTTTTACCAAACCATTTGCAAACCGCTCCATCGACGCCGAATGCACAAAAGCCACCGTATCGCCCGGAAAAAATGCATTGAAACCGTAGCTTTGGCCATGCATAAACCTCACTTTCAAGGTATTGACATCCTGCCTATCGACAATGCGCAGGTTGGTTCCGTGGATATTGATGGGGTCGTCGTGCGCGCCTGAGAAACGGCAGTCTTCCACGGTAACCCTGCCCCGGCAGCCCGAAAAATGCATGAAATCAGCGGAAGAAGCGATCATGCGGCCCGTTTCCGGTCGCGGCGCGCAGGTGACGCGTCGCATGGTGATGTTTTCGGTATACTGGCTCACAATGCCCAGGCCGTGCATATAATGCATACCCACATCTTCGAGCGTCACATTTTTAGATTCGCGGATATGCAGCCCTACCTGATCACGGATGATGTCGCGCACGGTGAGAATATTGCCGGGCTTGGGCGTAGCGCTGGTCTTGAAACGCACACGGCCCGGGCGGATCTCCGTTGCCGGCGCGTTCAAAAACGGCTTCCAGTCGCTGTAACGCATGGTTTTCAGGGTAGTATCAAACTCCACGGCATGGAAATGCGTCGTCTTCCAGCCTTCTCCAAACCATTCCAGGCGGCCGTCGCGGATCGCATAGCGGGCGTCGCGCTGAATATCCAGCTCCACTTCGCCGTTCGCCACTTTCGCATACCGCATTTCAGACATTGTGGGCCGCTCGAAGTCGACATGGATGTTTTGAAGCTTCACATTCTCGCATTGGTCGAGCACGATCGTCGTCATTTTCCCATGAAAAACAAACAATGCGCCGTCGCCGTCGATCGTCAGGTTACGGGCATTTCGGAACAGCATTCCAATGGTCCTGATTTTAAGCGAATCTTCCCTTTCTGTCGATGTATTTGAAATAAAATACGGTGCACGGATGGCACCGTCGGGCCAGAAATCATAACGGCCTTTCTGAAACCGCAGGGTCGTCTTTCCCGAACGAATGGCCTCGTCGATGACTTTTTGAATGCGGCCAGTGGCGTTTTCGTAAGTATCGGGCTGAATGCCGGCATCGGCCACCGAAATGGTTTGGGCCCGGGAATGGCCGAGAATCATCAATGCGACGAGCAGCAGGATACAAAAGCGGTAATGCGGGGACATCGGGTCAGGAATCGTGAATCAATGCCGCAAATTAGGTCAAAATAGTTTTGTGAAAAAGAATTGAACAATTGTCGGGTCGGGAGTGGTCAGGTTTAGTCAGGTTTAGTCAGGAGTGGTCAGGTTTAGTCAAGAGTTGTGACGGGTAGCCAGGACCTTTAACAATCCTGACAATTTCTGACCACACCTGACCACACCTGACAACACCTGACAACACCTGACAATTCCTGACCACACCTGACCGTTACCTAATAACGATGCGGATAATACCCATTGACAACCCGTCCGTCCGCGTACAATTCAAGCATTGCATACCCTGGCGGTGTTTCCTGGTAGTAATAGGGCGCTACCGATTCGGCATCCCCTTTTTCCCACCAGAAACCGCTCATAGCTCCATTGCAGCAATATTGAACGCCGTTGTACTCGGTGTGGTCCTGCAAATGCTGGTGTCCGCTCAGACAGATCCGCACTTTGTCGCGGTGCTTGTAAAACAGGTTTTTCAGTCTTTTATAATCCGAATGCCCTCCCCCGCCCGCGAGCATTGGCGTGGCGCCTAGGATCGGGTAATGCGACATCAGGAGTACAAATGTGCCCGGCGCGAGTTTGCCCAGGTCGGCTTCCAGCCACTGGTACTGTTCTTCGTCCAGGGAAACGTGCTCGTTGTTACCGTCGAGAATCACGAAATGCCAGTTCTTTTTGGTAAAACTGTAATAGCGGCCCGGCGTTCTGAGCCTTTTCACGACATAATTCTTACCGTACATTTCATCCTCTTTCGACGGCGCCGCCCACCACGGATCGTGGTTGCCGATGCAGCTGTGGATCTCATAATCTTTCAGCTCTGCCGTGCATTCGTCCCATAACTTCCAGTAACCGAGCATGGTTTGGCGCGTAACATCCTTATAATCTGCGGCATGTATGGAATCGCCGCCATTCAGGAAGAAATCGGGTTTGTGTTTCAAAACGTCGGTAAGGCACTTTTTGAAACGGTTAGGCGCGTCGTCGCCTTCGCGGATGTGCACGTCGGTGATGTGCGCGATTTTCAGTACCGGCTTATCGGCAACAAGCCCGGACTGTGCAGCCGGGCGTGTTATCGAAGCAGCCGTGAGCAATCCGGTATTCCGGATCCAGGAACGTCTGTTCATTGTATTGGTATTCAAATTTTAAATTAATTCCAACCAAAAACCTGCTTCAACTTTGGATTCAGCAGCATTTCTTTCTGAGGGATCGGGCGGTAATAGTATTTCGGATCTTCAAACTTACGAACGGCCGTTTCGGTTACCATCGTGCCGCCGGCGTTGCCGTTTTTGAGGTAAACGGTCACGTCCTCGCCGATAGCTCCCGAGCGGTAATAGATCAGGACCACTCCAAGGCTGTTCTTCTCCTTATCTTTTTCCGCGGGGATCGTTTTGGATTTGTCGATCAGGATAATGTCCTCCACGCCGTCGCCGGTCAGGTCGTACTTGCCTAACCCCTGGAAATAGGCCCCTTCCGGGATAGCCGTGAGCAATTTACCTGCCTGCCAGCGCATTACATCATCGAAACGCTGGTTTTCAAATGCGAACTCCACTCTTCTTTCGCGGCGGATTTCGAGGATCACACCGCGGTTGGCACCGGTCACATTCGGGTATTTCGCTACCAGAAATGCATCGGGTTTGGCATTCGCCTCGGCAAGCTGCAACTTCGGAAGGCCTACACGGGCACGGATCAGGTTCACCGATTTATCGAGGTCGTCCTGGGTGAGCGTCCCGAGTTCGGCCTTTGCTTCGGCATACGCCAAAAGCACTTCGGCATAACGGTACACCGGCACATCGACGCTGTACAGGGTCACATTGTCTGTCGAATTCACATAACCTTTCAGCTGGTGGTAGCCTGTAAAATTTTTGTTCAGGCGAAGGATGTAAGGTGCAGGATCACCCGCACGGACCCAACCCGGGTACACGAGCGTCTGCGCGAGGCGAGGGTCTCGATTTTGGAATTCTTTTACAAAACCAAACTGCTGATAGCCCTGAATATCCGTAAACCGCGAACCATCCTTCATCAGGTACGTCTGCACGAGGTCACGCGAAGGCGCCTGCTCATAGTCGCCAAATACGGTGCTGTTCACATTCTGGCCCCGTTCCTTCGTCTGGTCGAAAGCATTCGCGAGGATTACCTCCTGGTTCGACGACAAGTCCTGGCTGTTGAAAAGCGCCCCGTAATCCGCGTTGGGTTTGCCTGTGTTGTAGATCGAAAACTTGCCCGACGCGATGATCTCCCCAGAAATCGTTACTGCGGTTTCGAGAAATTTGTTCGCCGTCGCTTGCAGGTTCAGCTCGGGATGGTATTTGCGGTAGGTACCTTCGTAGAGTGCCGTACGGGCATATTGGGTCATCACCGCCCATTTGCCCGGCGTTCCTCCGGCTACCAGCGGCTTACCTTCCTTCACATTCGCAGCCGCGAAAGCGAGGTCGGCCATTACGCTGTCCATCACCATTGCGCGCGGGTCCTGGGTTTTGTACAATTCCTCATCGCCCGGACTGATTGTTTTGGAAAACCACGGCACATCGGAAAAACGGGCCACTTTTTCGAGGTAAAACTGCGCACGGTAGTACCGTGCCAGGCCCGCATAGTGCGCTTTTATGTCGGGTGCGGCATTGGCCTTGCCGTAATTATCATGGAAGTAATTGATATTCCGCAAACGGCTCCAATCCCAGCCGCCGGTGATGGTCTGCGAGCTCGGCGAACCAGTCATGACGACCTTCATCTCCACGGCGCCCGTCGTAGTGGCATTGTCTGTGCTTTGGTCGTTGAGATAGGTACCCATGTCGGGCATGCTCAGCAAACCGTTGACATAGAGGGCAAGGTCGCCCTCGGTATTGAAAAATGCTTCCGGCGAGATCGAGGTCTGCGGAAGTTTTTCCAGGAAGTCGTCGTTGCAGGCGCTCGCACCCGTCAACAACGCCAGTAGTAATATGTGTTTTTTCATTTGGGTTGATGGGATTAAAATCAAAACTCTACATTGACACCGAATGCGAACTTGCGCTGGAACGGATATGAAAAACCGTTGGAGGTGTCGAAAGTATTGCTGTTGGTGATCACCTCAGGATCGAAATACTTTTTAAGCTGCGAGAATTCGAAAAGGTTCTCCCCGCTCGCGAAGACGCGTACCCGGCTGATTTTATGCTTTTGCAGCAACGAGGTCGGCAGCGTATAACCGATCGTGATGTTCTTGATGCGCAGGTAAGCCGCGCTCAGGAGATATTTCGTCTGAGCAAGGTCGAGGCCCGAACCATAGTTGTTATCCGCCAGCCACGATTGCAGCACGGGAAAGTTCGCATTGGTATTAGCATCCGCCAGTCCGGCGGCGATGTAGGATTGCGAGTGTTTGGCGCGCTGCTGGTCCGAATCAGCCTGGCCGCGGTAATAATCGAGGTTCCAGGGGT
>CBIHPQ010000363.1:0-7044 GCA_966211825.1 uncultured Dyadobacter sp.
AGCAAATGGAGCACGGTCAACAAGGAACGTGCCGCGCGGATGATCGCCGCAGGGCTCATGCGCGCTGAGGGGCAGGCGATGATCGACCTCGCGAAGGAAACCGGCGCCTGGGACGCGTTGGAAGAATCCGGTAACGCCGTGATCCCCGACGACCTGCAAAAGGCATTTGACGACAATCAGGCCGCGTTTGAAAATTTCGACAAATTCCCGCCTTCGTCCAAGCGACTTATCCTGGAATGGATTTTGAATGCCAAAAGACCCGAAACACGTGAAAAACGCATTGCTCAGTCGGTGGAGATGGCCTCGCGTAATGAGCGCGCCAATCATCCGCGTTAGGCCGGCGCCAGCGGCTGTGCACGCACCCACAGCTTCCTCGACCTCGGTGGCGGCCCCATGTGATGGTCGCTGAGCTGTGAAACTTTGGCATCTTGCGGAAACTTTTCAGGCCATTGGTACCTTTGTTAGCAGGAATGCCCCGCATTCTTCCGATTAAACAACCCGATATCACCCATGTCCGCCCCAGAACTCACCGGCTTGCAAAAACGCGCCTCGAAATACATTAATAAGGCCATTTCCTACCAAATGCGTCCCGGAGAGATTATAGAGGGCTATTTTTCCGGCTTTGACCCTAATTCTATTGACAGGGCTGTAATACAAATGTCGAACGCTGCTGATAAGACTACGCTGCCATTGATGACGGTTTTGAATTATTTTGAGGAGGTAGAGGATGGGGAAGAGGATTCGTGATTTAAAATGACCCGTATCCATTGATGCGAAACTTCTACTCTAAATAAGTTCTGGCCCATTCCTCTTCTCTTCCTTTTGTCGCGGTCGCAACGCTTCCAACCTCAGAGGCGTCCGGTAAAAATTTCATTGTTAAAATTCTAGAGAAAGTTTGGAATATATTCCGGAAGATATATTTTTGTAACTAGTTTTCAGTTACATCAACAACACACTATGAGTCAAATTGAAAAATTAATCACCCGTTTTCTATGCAAACCCAGGGATCTGACGTGGAACGAATTGGTTCTGGTTCTTCGATTTTACGGCTATGATGAACTTCCGCCTGGGAGGACGGGTGGTTCCAGGTGCAAGTTCTCTGATAGGCAAAAGCGGATCATCTCGTTGCACAAGCCCCATCCCACTCCTATTGTAAAACTTTATGTGATCGAACAGATCATTACAACACTCAAAGAAAATGGACAAATCAAAAATGACTAACTCGCTATCCTACGACGGCTTTACTGCCAATATTCATTATAGCCCGGCGGATGAAGTATTTTTTGGAAAACTGATCGGCGTGAATGACCTTGTGACGTTTGAGGGTTCTTCTGTTGAAGAGCTCAAACAAGGAATGAAAGATGCCGTCGACGACTACATTGAGACTTGCAAGGCCCTAGGAAAGTCGCCGGAAAAATCTTACAAGGGTGTTTTCAACGTACGGGTTTCGTCTGATTTACACAAGCGAATCGCGCTGCTGGCGTCCCAATATGATGTCACCTTAAATGATTTTGTAAAGTCGGTTTTACAATATGCATCCGCGCATCAGGAGTTGGGTGATGAGGTTTTTGGACTAAGATAACCTGCTCACTTCTTCCCCAAAGGCACCTGAGCCGTCGTCCGCAAGTATGCAATCAGCTCCGTAACCTCCTTTTCCGAAAGATTATCCAACAGCCCCGTCGGCATCATCGAGGATGGCGTTACCTCCCGCGTCTGAATGTCCGATTTGTTGATCGCCACCGCGTCCTGGCCGACGATGCGGAGCGTTAGTTGCCGGTCGGTTTCCTTGGCGACGTTGCCTACATACGTGCGCCCGTCGCGGGTAGTGATGACGACCATTTTGTAGTCGTCCTGGATTTCACCGCTGGGGTCGAGGATGTTGCCGAGCAGGTAGTCGAGATTGGCGCGATTGGAGCCTGTGAGCTCGGGGCCGATGATCCCGCCTTCGCCGTAGAGTTTATGGCAGGGCGCGCAGGTATTTTGGAAAACTATTCGGCCCTGCGTTTTGCTGGCGTCGGCTACGGCCTTGTCGCTGAGCAGAGTACGGTACTTTTTATAAGCCTTTTCGTCGAACGCGACGTGGTCTATCGGGCCCCATACTTCCACAAAACCACTGCCGACCACGCGCCGGAGCTGACGGGCGACGTACGTAGGCACATCCTTTTTCGGGATTACATTCTTCGAAATAGCCTGAGTAAGGAGCCAGCCCGATTTCGGCCGGGAAGCGAGGGTTTGCACGGCTTCGGATTTTTCTGCTGCGTTGAATTTCGGATAGGCTTCGATAAGCTGTTTCGCCAAGGGCTCGCTGTCGTAACCGGCCGTGGCGCGGATGGCTTCCAGGCGTAACGCATTGTCATTCAGCAAGGCGGGAAGTTCGGTCTGGAGTTCAGGGCGCTGGCGGGCCGCGAGGGATTGTAATGCCTTTTTGCGCTCCTCCAAGGCGGCGGACTTGTTTTTTAATATAGTCAATGCGGTTTTTGCAGACTCGGTGTCGCCGAATTGCCTGCCGAGGTCGGCGGCTAGCTGGGCGGTGGGTTTGTCGGCTTGTTTCAGTTTGACATAAAGTGCATTCCAGTTTTCGGGTGTTTTAATGTCCGTGCGACCATCCAGCCCGTCGCGCATACCTGTGAGGAGGTCCATGCGGTTGGCAGTGGATTTGCCGATGGCTGAAATTAATGTGCTGATCTGATCGGCGTCGACAATGCGGCGTGCGATAAACTGGGTGACCATCGGGATTTTGCTGCCCGCTGCGACTTCCAATGCTTTTGCCGGATTATCCTTTACCAAAGGCTCCAACCCAAACCAGATCATTTTGGGAAGGTTATGATCCTGCGCATCTTCGGCATGGGCAAGCAAACCTTTCGTAATACTCCATTTCGCATTCGCATCCAGCCGTTGCAGCGCGGAAGCCAGGTACAGGCGCACGACAGGCGACGGGTCGCTTTGCGCCATTTCCGCAAATTGAGTTACCACATCCGCCCCGGGCTGCGCATCCTCGCACAGGAACTGGACCGCCCACGCGCGTACGTGTGCGTCCGCATCCGACAAAGCCTGTTTCAATGTGGCGGCACTCAGGTTTTCCGTCACTTTCAACGCCCACATGGCGCGGAGGCGGTTGTCGGCGTTTTCTTTGGATTTGTATAATACATTCATTTTTTCAACCGCTTCTGCTGAGATCTTTCCATTCACAGAACGGCCTTGCAGGATTACCCGTGCGCGGCGGGCGTGCCATTCGCTTTTGCTCGTTTGCAATGCGACGAGTTCCGTGTCGGACAATTTGTTGAGATCGTCGTAGCGGCCTTTCCAGTTTTCGGCCAGGGAGTTTTTGGGCATTACCCTGAAAATCCGGCCTGTTTCAGAATTGAGTACGTCGGAGCCGCAAATGTCGGCGTCGTGCCAATCAAGGATGTACATGCCGCCCTCCGGCCCTATTTCCATGCTGAAACCGACCCATTGGGCATTGTTGGCCATCAGGAAATCGTCGCTGTGCTTGCCGGAAAAACCGGAGCCTTTCGGGATCAATTGGTCGGAGAGAATGCCGTGCTCGTGGATATTGGCCATAAATATCTTGCCGCGCTCGGAGGCCGGGAATGCGTCGGAAAGGTAAATGCGCGCACCGCCATGCGCCGAGCGGTGGCTGTGGTCGGCGATGGTTTTGATATCATTGTACACATACGGATTGAAATGCTGCCCTCCCTGTCGATGATAAATGCCCCCCGGCACGACGTGCCACAAATGCGGGATCACGCAGGCAGTGATAAAAAGCTGGCCTTTTGCATCGTAATCGATGCCCCACGGGTTGCTGAAACCGTGCGCAACCACTTCAAATTTCTTTTTGGTAGGATGGTACCGCCACACGCCACCGTTGATATCGACGCCATCCTCGACCTCGATATTCTCCGGAAACGGGTCATTATGCTTGTACAATTTACCCTTGCCTGCCGGTTTACCCACTTTGGAAGGCGTCGCAAAACCCTGCAAACCATAAAGCCAGCCATCCGGCCCCCAATGAAAGCTGTTAAGCGTTTCATGCCGGTCGCGGATTCCCCAGCCGGTGAGCCGAACCTCGATATCGTCCATATCAGCCTTGTCATCGCCATTTTTATCAGGCACAAAAAGGAGATTAGGCGGAGCGCCAACGTATACCCCTCCGAAACCCACCGCCAATGCAGCCGGAAATGCCAGGCCTTCCATAAATACTTTCTTGCTATCGGCCACACCATCATGATCGGTATCTTCCAGGATCAGAATGCGGCTGGTACCGGCGTTGGAAAAACCTTTCCCTCGCGACTCATAATCCTTATTTTCGGCGATCCACATCCGGCCGCGATCGTCCCAGCAGAATGCCATCGGCTGGGTCATCATCGGTTCGGAGGCAAATGCATTGACCTGGTAACCCTCCTTCACCGTCATGGCCGCGACTGCTTCCTGCGCGCTGAGAAATTTGGCTTCCCTACCCTCTTTTTGAGCCAATGCCCAAAGCGCCGTGCTATTGTACTGGCCGGTGTTGCCAATGAATTCCCCGAAAGTTTTATTTAACTCAACATCCTTGAATTCACCTGTATAAACTACTAATTCATGCTTAATGATCTCGGTTTCACCCTTTTTGATACGCCAATCACCTTTACGCGCCCGTGCGGGACCTGCACCTAACTGACCGTCTACACGCCAGATTTGCGGGTAACCTTTGTTCGATGGATGATCCAGTATGGCAATGTGCGCGAGGTCATTTCGCCCCTCGACTTGCATGCCAATATCCACCCACATAGCGGCCTGGCCTTCTGCCTTTTCATTCTTTTGCCGCGCCGCATTCACTACTTCGCCTTTGATACCTTCTTTCCAGGGCATTCTCACAAACAAACCGCCGTAATCATATTTACCGATGGTCACGTCTTTTTGCGCTTCCCCGTTCCATTCCAGATCGAGCAGGTATTTGCCATCCTTCACGCGCATCGACCAGTTTTGCGTTTCGGTCAGGACTGCGGTGCCGGTCGAATCCATGAGGTTGTAGACGGTCTGCCATTTCACTTCCGTGCCTTTTCCCTCGATGACTTTGGCCGAAACCCTTTTCCAGTAACCGTCGCCCGGATGGTGAAAATAATCCCGCCCATTCACGCGGGTATAACCCCAATAGATGCCGGTCTGGTGCTTGTGGTGGCCTGGGCTGTATTCTGTCAGGACGCCTTTGCCGTCGGGCGCGACGATCGGGTGGAGGTAAGGACGAAAATCAGCCTTTGCATTCTGGGTAAGAATGGGCTTGGCTTCATTACCCCGGAAAATGCTGATCGTTTCGTCTTTTTCGTTCTGTACCGCCCGCAATGCGGCGTCGGCCGATGGCGCAACGGCAGGTTCCGGATCATCCGGACCGAAATCGTAACCAAAATTTAACAATACAAAAACGAAGAGAAGCGGTAGAGACCTGAGCAAGTTCATAGGCAGATTTCCTGGGTTTTAGGATTAAATACGGATGCATTATGACCATCCTTATATTCGGAAATAAGCATTCAGATGCCAATAATTACTCAAAATTTCAAGTATCCTTCGGTTTACTTCATTTTTATTTAAACAGAATTTCCTAACTTGAGTGTAAACACTACCGCATCAGCAGCCGCCATGACATCCCTTAAACTATTCATCCTCTTCATGATGATCACCATGATGCAGCATCACGGGATCATCTACCGCACGGGCTCGAAACATCCTGCCCGCCGCCCACGCAATGTGATGGAAGAGCTTATTAAACCCAAACCGGCCAATATGCTTGGGACCTGGCGGATTTCGGGTGTGAGCGCCACCCAACAGGGCGTCGTCCAACCCGACGGCCAGCCCGTCAGGCAATACGAAGAAGGCGGCGAGCATAATATGCTGATCTCATTCTTTCCCGACAGTACCTTCACCAGGGTGGGAAAAAATGGCGAGTACTCGACAGGCAAGTGGGACTTCGACAGCACCGCACAAACGATTTTCCTGACCTCCAACCGCAAAACGGAGGAAATAGGCGTGTTTTTTTCCTATGCAGGCAATGGCTCACGGCTGATCAATTTTGAATTTTCACCCACCGAAAGTGTTTCGCTGGTCGAGTACGGCCATAAGCTGCTGCGCTTCCAGGACGATCCTTATTTTGAAAAGAACAACTGGTGGCGCATTAAACCCACAAAATCCGAAAACGATACACAAATCCGGGCCAGGTTGCTCAACTACCTCGCACATACAGCCTCAATCCTCAGCAGCGCACAGATCAGGGAGCAGGATTATATTTCACTGGAATTTTCGCAGGGTATTGTGAAGCTGTACAATGTGGGTGTCGGTGCTGTGAAGAGAGACAAGATCCCGGCGACCTGGTCGAGCGCTTTCTATTCCACGGAAGAGGCGCATAAGGCCTATGATATGTTTGAAGATTATTTGTTCAGCGCGAAACACAAAAAATACCAGAGCGGTAACTGGGTGCGCGACGACCACCACATCCTGGTCGATATCCATAACGGGATGAAACGGAAGTAGTTCTGATGGCACGGAGCTCCCGCTTCGTGCAAACTATTCGCAGGCCTCCGGCCGGTCAGTACGGCAAAGCAATCGTCTTTGCGGTATAGGCCGGCCGGAGGCCTGCGAATAAGGTGTGCGAAGCAGGAGCTTCGCAACATCACTACAAAATGTAGAACGTCTCGGGCTGGAACGCCTGCGGCACGTGCTTATCCTTCATCATCTGTTTCAAATCACGCTCGATATTCCTCGAAATCGACAGCACGGGCGTATCGGTAGGCTTGTTTTCGAACGGATCTTGCAGATGGATCGCCATCTTTTCAATCAAAAAGAAGCAAGCCGTAATGACCACCAGCACAGGCACCATCAGGAAACCAAAGAGCTGAACGAGCCCGAATGGCAGCAAAAGGATGAAAAAGTGCAATGCCAGATGAATGTACAGGCTGTAAGTGGAAGGAAAAACGGTGTTTTTGATCCGCTCCGACTTGCCCATATGATCGCACAGCCGCGTGAGCGTCTGGTCAAGCTCCACCTGCTGGTAGGGGTTCACCCAACCTTGTTTCA
>CBIHPQ010000364.1:0-7042 GCA_966211825.1 uncultured Dyadobacter sp.
TGGATAAAAGAAAAAACCCGGCTACCTACTATGCAACGGGGCGGGACGACAGCGGGCGGCTGATCCTCCACAAAAACACCGACGGAAGCGATTACCTGTCATTGGGAAGATCCAACCGCGGCACAAAAACGACCAACCTGGAATCGTCGCTCAACTACGACAATGCATTTGGCGATCATCGCATAGGAGGATTGTTTCTATTCACAAGAAGAGAGCATACCAACAATTTCCCCGGTGACTATATCCAGGCATTCCCCTATCGCAATATCGGTATTGCCGGGCGGGTGACCTATGCCTTTCAGAACAAGCTTTTTTTTGACGGTAACTTCGGCTACAACGGATCGGAGAACTTCGCGCCTGCACACCGCTTCGGCTTTTTTCCGTCGATCGGCGTCGGGTATAACGTGAGCAAGGAAAAATTCTTTCAGAACTTGTTTCCCGCAGTGAACCTGATGAAGTTCCGGGGCTCACACGGTTATATCGGAAATGACCAGATTGGCGGCGACCGCCGATTTGCCTACAACTCGGAAATGCAGTATTCCAATTCCTACACATTTGGAACAACGGGCCAGAAATACATTACCGGCATTGCAACAGGAAACCCGGGAAACCCTAGTGTGGCCTGGGAGGAAGCGATCAAAACGAACATCGGGTTCGAGCTGGGTATTTGGGATAAGCTAAAACTTCAGGTGGATTATTTCAACGAGCGCCGCGATGGGATCTACATTTTACAGCAAAGTGTGCCGTCGGTGGTGGGCGTCAATGTCGCGCAGTATGTGAACCTCGGCAAAATGGCCAACCGGGGTGTAGACGGGTCTGTTGAATACAGTTATGTAAAAGGCGACTGGCTGCTTTCGGCCCGTGGCAACTTCTCATACAACCGCAACAAGGTGATCTACAACGATTCGCCAACCCCGATATACGGCTACCAGGAAATTGCAGGCCAGGCCTACAACCAGCAGTTCGGGTTGGTTTCACTGGGCCTATTCAAGTCGGTGGAAGACATCGAGCAAAGCCCCGTTCAGAAGTTCGGGTCCGTCGTACCCGGTGACATCAAGTTCAAGGATATCAATGGGGATGGTGTAGTCGACAGCTACGACCGGATAGCCATCGGGCGCACCACGGTACCAGAACTATCGTATGGTTTCGGATTGAGTGCGAAATATAAACAGTTCGATCTGTCGGCATTCTTCCAGGGAACAGGGAACGTGACGAGGATCATCGGCGGCGATCCATTGCAAGGGCCTCAGGGAAGTATCCTCGTGAACGGGCAGATACTGGCCGACGCCGCCGAAAAAAGATGGAGCCTGCATAACCAGAACCCGAATGCCGGGTACGCACGGATGTCCCTGGCTTACAATGAAAACAACCGGCAGGAATCTACTTTTTACCAGAAAGACATGAGTTTCATCCGGTTAAAGAATGCTGAAGTGGGTTTCACGGTACCGAAACGGATTGTAAACAAAGCGAAAATCTCCACCGTGCGCATCTATGCACAAGCTGTCAACCTGCTCACTTTCAGCAAATTCAAACTATGGGATCCTGAGCTGAATGCCAGCTTCGGGAACATCTACCCGCAGATGAAAACGGTGAGCTTCGGAGCAAGTCTTAATTTTTAATACAGACCATTATGAGAAAACTTTCCATCATATCTGCCTTATTATTTGGTGTAATCGTCATCACGTCTTGCAGCGACTACCTTTCGGTAGAGTTGCAGAATGCACTTACGCTCGAAGAAACTTTCAATAAACGGGCTACCACCGAAGCTTACCTTGCCCAGATTTACAGCTTTTTGCCGGACGATTCCGACATGGTAGGCGGCGAAGCTTCCGTCGTTCCTCGGTCGGACGAAGGCATGTTCTCCTGGTTGTCGGGTGTATCATGGCTCAACATGAACAATGGCTCCTGGGGGCCCACCACCTCGTCGTACGTAACCTGGAAAAGTAGCTATACCGGTATCAACCAGGCAACTATTTTCATGAATAATGTCGATAAGAACGTGGAAATCGGCCCTGCCGAAAAAGAAGTCATGAAGGCCGAAGCCCGTTTTATCCGCGCATTTCTGTACTTCAACCTTCTGCGAAAATATGGCCCTGTATACATCTGGGGAGATAAGGACCCTGATATTTCCATTCGTCCGGAGTCGGTGGACCGGCACTCGGTCGACGAGAACTTCCAATTCATATTATCGGAATTCGACAAATGCATAGGCGTCCTGCCCGCAACGATCACGGAGGAAGCCTGGGCGGGACGGGCTACCAAAGGAGCTGTGCTTGCTGCAAAAACCCGTGCTACGCTTTATGCCGCACGCCCGCTTTTTAACGGCGCAGAGTTTCTCAAAGGAATGGTTAATAAGGAAGGGAAACACATTTTTCCTGAAAACGCCGATCCGGGAAAATGGGAAACGGCTGCCAGAACAGCAAAAGAGCTGATCGATTTGAATCAATACGCGCTGTATACAGACAACACCGAAACCGATCCTATGCGCAAGGCGATCAAGTCATACCAGGGGGTGTTTTTCAAATTCTGGAACTCGGAAGTGATCTGGGGCCGGTGGCTGGGCGCTGCAAATGGCTGGGTCGTAAGGGCCAACCCGCCCAGAGTGGTAAAAGAAGGTTATGGCGGATATGCGCCTTCCCTGAAATTGGTCGATACTTACCCGATGGCCGCCAGCGGGCGCTATCCGGTGACGGGTTATGACGCTAACGGCTATCCGATCATCGATCCGAAGTCGGGTTATCGCGAAGAAGGCTTCACGCCTGCCTTCCTACATCCGGTGGATAACTGGAAGCCCGTCAGAGCGCACAACAGTACGGTGGGCCGTGATGCACGTTTTTATGCGTCTATTCTTGCCAACGGATTTAACTGGTACAATCGTGGGGCCGGTGACAAGGTTGTTACATTTCATACCGGCGGCACTTCGAGCTACCAGGCTTCCGGAGACTGCGTGAAGGCGGGCTACCTGTTCAGGCGCATGAGCGACCCGAACAACAATACCGAAAACGGGCAATGGGGACAATTTTGCTGGCCTATGTTCAGGCTTGCCGAGATCTACCTGAGCTATGCCGAAGCCTGCAATGAAAAACCGCAGCGAAATGAAGCGGATGCATTGCTCTATATCAACAAAGTCAGAAACCGGAGCGGACTCAACAATCTCCAAGTCGCTTATCCGGAGGTAATCGGAAACCAGTCGTTACTGCGGGAGCTGATCCGGAAAGAGCGGATGGTTGAAATGGCCTTCGAATCGCACCGATACCACGATGCCCGTACATGGCTGATAGCGGAAAAGGAATTTGTGGGCCCGAACTATACCAGGAACCTGGCTGCCACCAACTACGACGATTCCTGGAAGCGATCAGCGACACTATTTCCGGGCACCCGGGTTTTTGAAAAGAAACATTACTTCTTTCCGATCAACCAGGAGCAATTGAACGAAATGAAAAATTTTACACAGAATTATGGATGGTAGCCTTATGAACAACAGAAACAGCCTCTTATCTCTCCTGATGTGCCTGCTCGCCTTCGTTTTACCGGGTTGTGAGGACCGCCGCATGAATAACATGTCCGAGGACAAGGTCTCGCTCAACGATTTTGGCGAAAATGTGCAAAATGTATTCAAATGGGAAAATCCCACCTGCCAGCTGCTGGTCATCAAAAGCGGGGTCGGGCAACAGGCCGGTGACGTCACTTTGAATGTCGATGAGTCTGTTCTGGCCAAATACGGTGATACGTATGCGCTACTGCCGGGCGAACTCTATAAGGTGAAGGCATCGCAGATCTCTTTGGCAAAGTCCGATTACAGCGTGCCTTTTGAAATAGAATTTGATGCCGCCGGAATCGAGGCTTTGCAGGCTGCCACCAAACTGCGCTACGCGGTGCCCGTCAGACTTTTGTCAAATACCCTTAAAACTGCCGCGGAAAATCAGCTTTATTCCCTGGTTGTTCCCAAAATACTCAGTCCCTATATTCATTTTAAAACAGCAGGCCTTGTTCCGGATGCTTCCACGGTCAGCACGGCAAACTCGCCTTCGGAAACGAGGTTTTATGCCTTTCTTCAAACCAATTATCACAACAAAACAGACTTGCAGTATAAAGTAGAAGTAAGCGAAGCTGCTCTGGCCGCCTATAACCTGGCCAATGGCACAACCCACAAACTGCTGCCCCAGGACGCATACAGGATCGACGAACACAGTTTTGTCATCGCAAATCTGAACGACGAACAGGCATTGTCCTATTACCTGCTGAAAGGTAAAGTTGCGAATGGCGACTATATGCTGCCGCTTAAAATCACAACGGTTTCGAAATACGGTATCGATCCCGCGCGGTCGACGATGCTCATACCTGTAAAGATCCAGGACTAACCGGGAATCCTGTCGGGCAAGTGACCTGCACCAATCACCACGGCGACCCAGGACGAGCCTTACATGAAATGACCGGGTTCATCAGTAAAACCCGCGTTTTCCTCTGCCTACCTCCCAATAGCAACCTGCCTGCTCGTCACGCTGCCATCCCGACCGGTGATCTGCAGAACATATATGCCCGCACCCAAATGACCTACATTGATCGCCGAAGACGGCTTGGAGGTTTCGAGAAGTGTCTGACCGGTTCGGTCCAGCAATTCTACGGATACGGCATTTTTTGCGGCCGCTTCCGTTAGTTGCAAACGGTCGGCGGCAGGGTTGGGATAAAATGAGAACAATTGTGGACTGTCGAAAAGCACGTTCAGTATCCGGCTGTATGCAAATGCGCCCTCCTGGCCGTCCGACGCGATGTCCACCATTTTTAACCGGTAGAGATTCGTGCCGGTCAGGGGCGCTTTGTCAATGGCGGCGTAGTCGGTTCTTTCCCGGCTGGCATGCGCGGCTTCAACGGTTCCGATAATGTCCCAGTTGGCCCCGTTTGCGCTGCGTTCTACCTCGAAATGGCTCGAATTGGTTTCATCGGCAGTCGACCAGTCGAGAACCACATGGTCCTCCCGGGCAGCGGCCTTAAACGCGATCAGCGTCACGGGTAGTACGTCGGTAACATTCACCACCACTTCGAACGTTTTCGCACAACCGCCCTGGCCCGCGGTCACGAAATAGGTGTATGCGCCCTGTACGGACGGTACTTTTACATCGGTAAGGTTGGCGGTGTTGCCGATGGTACTTCCGTTCATCTCCCACTTGTAACTCAGTCCCGAGCAATTTCCCGTACAGACGGAACTCAGGTTGATATTGGTCCCAATCCGTGGGTTGCTGACGCTCGGCGAACCCGTCAGCGCAATCTGGCAGTCCGCTTTCAGGTCATTGTTGACCAAAATGTTCACCGGAGCTCCGGAAGCTCCGTTTCGGGCGGCCATCCAGGTTTTATAAGCGTCGCAATCGTCCGAATAGCTGTTGCGATTGGTTATGCAGCCATTCTGTCCGATGATGCCTGACAGCGTAAAACTGTCCTGGTTCGAAGGAGCGGGCGTCGTAACGGGCTGATTCACCCAAGTGTCGGCCAGTTGCCGGATAGCCGGCCCGCCGCCTGCCTTCAACAGGTTTTCAAAAAACATACAACTCACCATCTGCGCACCATGGGTGTAGCTTTCAGTGGCGTAGGAAACAAAATTGGAAATACCAAAATTCGCATTGTAGGCTGCCTCGTTGATGTACAGTTTTCCCGGGAGGTTGCTCCGGACGAGATCTACGGCAAACCGGTGATCGTAGTTGTTATCATCATTGAATTTGATCCCATCCAGCTCGGCTGCAATCTCCTGGAAGGCAAAAGTGCTTCTTCCCAACGATAATTTGTCGTACACCGAGCCATGATGCGATATGACCTTGATCCGGCTGTCCATGGCCTTTACCGTGTTCTTGAAAATCGTATTGACCTCCTTCAACACCTGCGTCCGGTACAGGTACCAATCAGACCCGTCGCGCTGGGTGAACATCGTCTGGGATGGCCTCTTGGGAGATACCTCATCGAAAGACTTATAATTCGTTCCCCAAACAAAATTGAGTGACTGGATTTTTCCATACTTGCCCGCAAGCCATGCCCGGTAGCCGGCTTTCATCGGTTGCGAGTAATCCGAAAGGCTGTTGTTATCCCGAAGGTTCGTGGGCTGGTCATAATGAAACTTGTCTGTCCCTACCTCAAATTCGGCCTCGCCCTGGCGGGTATAGATGAGATTTACATAAAGCAGTTCGTTTGTATCCTGCAAATGGCCATACCGCTGCAATACCTTTTGCGTAAAATCGACGATGCGGTTGCGGGTTGACTGAGCAGCAAGGGAGGTCATCACAAATTGCACGTCCACCCCGTTGATCTTCCCCCCATATTTCTGGAAAACGGCCTCAGTTCCGTCGTACCCGACATTCAGGATCCGCTCCTCTTTGAGCCAACCGTCCCCCGTGTTGATACCATACCGGTCTGAATAGCTGTGGGTGACATTATCGCCCGTACTGATCGCGATATTGATCCCGACTTTCATGCCCAGGGAGCGTGCTTTTGCGATCTGGTCGTCGTACATCTGCCATAAATTGTAATCCTGCCCATATTGTTGCTTCAATGCCCGGGAAATGTAACCGTCAATGACGCCCCACTGGATACTCAGGAAAACCGCATTGCAACCCACATCATGCGCCTGCTCGATGTGTTGTAAATTACTCCAGTTGCCTTCGTTTACCAGACTGAGCCCCAGGTACCGCTGCTGGCCGGATGCACTGGGGCAAAAACCGATACTGCCAAGAAAAATGATCGCCAGAAAAAACTTTTTAATTAAGACGTACTTGCCTCTGCTAGCCGGGTTGAGTAGCAACAATTTTTGCATAGAAAACAAAGTTTTGTAAGATTACTGGGTCAAGCCCCCTGATAATTCCATCACAGAATTCAATAGAATTAAATCACAATAATCATCAAAACTAGATCATTTTTTGTAGTATTTATTTTATTTTCAAGATTTTATATTTTAAAAGTTTAAATAATTATTCTACACGACCTTCTCAGAAGTAGTGACTACTCTCCGCGACTCTGTACATTTTCAATTTTTGCATGTTATTTCAAATATCTTATAAAA
>CBIHPQ010000365.1:0-7036 GCA_966211825.1 uncultured Dyadobacter sp.
GGGCAAAAGCTCATTAATATTATTATCCATAAACAAGACGTTTTGAGGATTACCCCCAACAAAAAAGGACAGGGTTGCATTATCTATCTCAAAAACAAAGTTCCTTACGCGGTAAGCGAAAGTAAAAAGGAAGTTTATAAGAAACTCGATTGGGTCGCAGCATGACCTTCGGTATGTTGCCATGAAAATAAAAGCAGGCTCCGGTTCTATAACCGGGGCCTTTTTTGTGGGCCGCCGCCCCCCGCCCCACCATCGACCATGGTCAATTCCCCTTCCGTTAAATTTCGCCCCCCACCGAACCCGCTCCCATTGATACGTGTTAGCACAATACCGAAATACTCCACACCACCATTTTCCCATGTCCAAAAAGACTTACTTTTTCCTGATCCTCATTCTGGGGAGCCTGACTGCGCTTGGCCCTTTTTCGATTGATATGTACCTGCCGGGCTTCCCCGCCATCGCGCGCGATCTGCATACCACGGCATCCAAAGTTTCACAGACATTGTCCGGCTACTTTGTCGGAATATCGCTCGGCCAATTGCTGTATGGCCCGCTGCTTGACCGTTTTGGCCGGAAAAAGCCCTTGTTTATCGGTTTGGTAGTGTACATTCTTGCATCGGCGGGTTGCGCTGTGGCTGCTAATGTCGAGCAGCTGATCGTACTGCGCATTATCCAGGCTATCGGCAGTTGCGCGGCCACGGTGGCCTCCGTAGCGATGGTGCGCGACCTTTTCCCCGTTAGTGAAAATGCAAAAGTGTTTTCGCTGCTGCTGCTTGTCGTTGGTTTTTCACCGATGATCGCCCCAACGGTGGGAGGTTACGTGACGGATGCATTCGGATGGCATGCCGTGTTTATGATCCTGACGGTTATGGGCGTGGCCATTCTTGCTGCCACTATTTTGTGGCTGCCCGACAGCTACAAACCTGATAAAACGCTTTCGCTGAAACCCAGGCCCATCATTATGAATTTCCTGGAAGTGCTTCGCGAGCCACAATTTTATACCTATGCCATCACAGGCGCCATTGCGTTCGCGGGGTTGTTCGCATATGTTTCGGGTTCGCCGATCGTGTTTATGGAAGTGTTTCATATTGAAGGAAAAGTCTACGGCTGGATTTTCGCATTCCTGTCCGTTGGCTTTATCGGCTCGGGGCAGGTGAATACTTTAATGCTCCGCCGTTTTACGAGCGAGCAGATCGTGAATGTAGCACTCATATGCCAGGCGGTGATCGGCCTTACCTTCCTTGCTGCGGCATTGAACGACGCACTTACGCTCACCTCCACACTGGCGTTTCTTTTCCTGTTCCTCTGTTGCGTAGGCTACACGTTCCCGAATGCGGCCGCGCTGTCGCTCGCGCCCTTTACACGCAATGCGGGCAGCGCGTCGGCGCTGATGGGCGCATTTCAAATGGGGGCCGGCACGCTGATCTCCATCGCGATCAGCCTTTTCGAAGAGCCGTCGATTATCCCGATGGTAACGGCCATGGCCGGTTCGGCGACGTTGGCCTTGATCGTGCTCGTGGTGGGCAGGCGGTTTATCACGAATAAAGTGGAAGTGCAGCAGGGTGCGGATGCCGGCGTGATGCATTAAGGCGCCGGTTTATTTAATTTGTAAATGGATTATTTCAAGCGACTACTCGAATTACTGAAAATAGAAAGGGAGGAAGACAAGCAATCGTACCAGCGATTGATCGAACGGTCTTCCGTTTCCGAACGCCGGGCCGGCGGGTTGGCCTGGTACCCGATCGCGATCCGCGGCCAGGAAATGAGCCGGGGAGATTACCTCACCGTAGAAGTGGAACGCACCACGCATCAGGACCTGCCACATCAGCTGCGTTTCGGGATGCCGGCTGTATTGTTCAGCAATCACGAACCTAAAAAAGACAGGGTCGAAGGGGTGATCTCGCACCAGGGCGGCAACCGGCTGAAAATCACTTTGCGTACCGACGAGCTGCCCGACTGGTCGCGCGACGGGAAACTGGGTATCGACCTGCTTTTCGACGACAATAGTTACGACGAAATGCAAAACGCATTGAAAGCCGCAGATTCGCTGGCTTCGTCGGAAAAGGAGGGGCATTTGATTCAAGTGCTGACAGGCGCAAAAGCGCCATCATTCGACCGGGACATTTACCCCATTACCATTCCCCAACTGAACCCGTCGCAGCAGCGGGCCGTGCAGCAGATCCTTTCAGCGCAGGAGCTCGCGATCGTGCACGGGCCTCCCGGAACGGGTAAGACCACCACGCTCGTGCAGGCGATCAAGGCATTGGTGAAAAAGGATAACAGGCCGGTTCTCGTCGTCGCGCCGAGTAATACCGCGGTGGATCTGCTGAGCGAGAAGCTGAGTGAGGAAGGTTTGAATGTGCTCAGGGTAGGAAACCCGGTGCGTGTTTCCGAGCGGTTATCGGCTTTGACTCTGGATAGTAAAATGTCCTCCCATGCCAGCGTGAAAGACATTAAGGCTTTGAAAAAGCAGGCCAATGAATACAAAAACATGGCGCACAAATACAAGCGCCATTTCGGGAAAGCCGAGCGCGACCAGCGGAAAGCACTGTTCGACGAGGCGCACCGGATCATGAAGGATGTTGCGAACATGGAGCAATACATTATCGACGACCTTCTCACCAAAACGCAGGTTGTGGCGGCCACGCTGGTGGGTTCCAATCATTTTACGGTCCGGAATATGAAATACCGCACCGTGGTGATCGATGAGGCGGGACAGGCATTGGAGCCGGCCTGCTGGATACCGATCCTGAAAGCGGAAAAAGTGGTTTTTGCCGGCGACCATTTGCAGTTACCGCCCACGATCAAGTCGGAAACGGCGGCAAAAGGGGGATTAAGCACGACATTGCTCGAAAAAAGTGTGGCCTTACATGGGGATTCGGTGGTGTTGCTGGAAGAGCAATATCGAATGAATGAGGTGATTATGGGTTATTCTTCCAAAGTTTTTTATCATGATAAACTGAAAGCCCATGAATCGGTGGCGGGCCGTGTGCTGTTCCCCGGCGAGCCTCCGCTGGCATTCATTGATACGGCTGGCTGTGGTTTTGACGAAAAACTGGAAGGTACAAGCTCCACCAACCCGGAGGAAGCGGCATTTCTCTTTAAACATTTGAATCAACTGGCGGCTGAATTTGTGCAGCACAATGCGAAACCGGAAGATTTTCCGAGCATCGCCATTATCTCACCTTACAAGGAACAGATCAATATCCTCAAAGATCAGCTCGCGCACGCGGTTGATTTGAAGCCTTATCTGGACAAAATTGCCGTCAATACCATCGATAGTTTCCAGGGGCAGGAGCGCGATGTGGTGTACATCAGTATGACCCGTAGCAATAGCGAAGCGCAGATCGGTTTTCTGGCCGACATTCGCCGCATGAACGTCGCCATGACCCGCGCGCGCAAGAAGCTCGTCGTGATCGGCGACAGCGCAACGCTTTCTGTTTTACCATTTTATGAGAATTTTATCGCCTATGCCGAAGGCCTGAATGCCTACCAGAGTGCCTGGGAGTTTTCGGATTTGTAACTATGAAAAGTCGACTTTTTAACTTTTACATGACAACTATTGACATGTAACTGATAGACGTGTTACCTTTGTCCTATTAAAATCTCCTGATAAAAATAACGCATAACAGAATCGAGCATAGCTCTTCTGTGAACCCGGGTTCTTCGCCCGGGCTAATTTGCTACATCCCAAATTTTATCAGAGAGAAATGGAAAAAGTACAAAAAATCGCTGTGATTGGCGGCGGGGGCCGGACGGGCCAATATCTTGTCAATCAACTCATCGAAAAAGGTTTTTCACTTAAATTGCTGCTCAGGCATCCTGAGGATTTTACCATTCAAAATCCGTTGATCGAGATCTTGCGGGGTGATGTGCTGGATGAAGGCGTCGTCAATGCGTTGGTTGAAGGTTGCGATGCTGTTTTAAGTACCGTGGGTCAGCGGAAAGACGAACCTTTGGTAGCCAGCCAGGCGAGCATTTATATTTTGAATGCAATCGGCAAGCGGCCGGTTCGATATGTATTACTGGCCGGTTTGAATGTGGATACGCCGACGGATCAAAAAGGGGAGGAAACCGTAAAGGCTACGGAGTGGATGAAGGCGACGTTCCCCGCAACGCACGAAGATCGTCAGAAGTCGTATGCCGTTCTTGCCGGGAGCGATGCCGGCTGGATCATGGTGAGGGTACCTTACATTGAATTTAACGGGAATCGCGGGGAGGTGAAGGTGAGTGCAACCGATTCGCCGGGGACTAGGATCGACGCTGCAGATATCGCCAGGTTTATGATCGATCAGCTTACGGATGATACCTGGCTGCGGAAGGCGCCGTTTATCTCCAATTAATAAAAATGGCCGGCAAATTTCGTTTGCCGGCCATTGCTTACATTTAGTTAATTGCTTGTTAAATCAATGCATTCCAAAGGATCTCCGCTGGGTGCAGCGCTTTCCGGCCGGTCCCGTCGTGGATCTGGTGGCGGCAGCTGGTGCCGGGGGCAGCGATGATCACTTCCTCTGGCTGCTGGCGCACGGTCGGGAAGAGTACCAGTTCCCCGATCTGCATCGAAATGTCGAAATGCTCTTTCTCATAACCGAACGAACCCGCCATACCGCAGCATCCCGACGGAATGAGCTGTACCGTATAGTTTTCGGGCAATGAAAGCATTTTTTTGGTGGGTATCACACTGGAAATAGCTTTTTGCTGGCAATGTCCGTGCAGCTTGATGAGCCGTTTTTCTTTCGTAAACTGGTTTTTGGTAATGTTTTTCAGCTCGATTTCGCGGGCGATGAACTCGTCGAATTGCAATGCATTCTGTGCGAGCATCTTAGTGTCTTCTAACAACTCGTCGCTAACCAGATCAGGGTATTCGTCGCGGAACGTCAGGATGGCTGATGGTTCGATACCTACCAGCGGTGTATCGTGAGAGATAATGTCTTTCAGCAGGCGGATATTCTCTTCCGCAATCTTCTTCGCGTCCCTTAGCAAACCTTTGGAAAGCTGCGGCCGTCCGGAAGGTCCGTGGTTTGGAATAATTACCTCATAACCCAGCTTTTCCAGCGCGAGAATGGCGGTTTTACCAATTTCTACATCATTATAATTGGTAAACTCGTCGCAGAACAAGTACACTTTCCGCTCCGATTTCGGTGCGCTGTTCTTCCGCTGGTCGTACCATTTTTTCAATGTCGTGCTGTGCAGCAGCGGCATGGTGCGTTCGGGGTGGAAACCCACGACGGTATTCGCGATTTTCCGGAGCGGCGCATTCTTGAAGATCAGGTTATATGCCCACGGAACGTAGCTCGCAATACCGGTCATTTTGGAAAAATTACCTATCAGCCAAGAGCGCACCGGAATGCCGTTCGCGTCGTGATATTGCTGCAAAAACTCCATTTTCAGTTTCGCAACATCCACATTGGAAGGGCATTCGCCTTTGCAGCCCTTACAGGCGAGGCACAGGTCGTACACTTCCTTGATCTCCTTGTTATCGAAGCGGTTTTCCTTGGGCGAGCGTGTGAGCATTTCGCGCAGGATGTTGGCGCGGGCGCGGGTGGTGTCCTTCTCATTGCGGGTAGCCATGAAGCTCGGGCACATCGTACCGCCGCTCAAATGCGTTTTCCGGCAGTCGCCCGAGCCGTTGCATTGCTCGGCATGTTGCAGGATATCCTGGTCGTGGAAACGGAAATTTGTTTTGAATGTGGGCGTTTTTTGGTCGGCTTCATAGCGCAGGAATGTGTCCATAGGCGCCGTATCGACGATTTTTCCCGGATTGAAAATGTTATTCGGGTCCCAGGTTTTCTTGATATCCTTGAAAAGCTGGTAGTTATGCTGACCGACCATTTTCGGGATAAACTCCCCGCGCAAACGGCCGTCGCCATGCTCGCCTGAGAGCGAGCCGTCATATTTTTTAACCAGATCTGCTATTTCTTCGGCGATCATCCTGAACTGCCGGTGGCCTTCGCTGGTTTTGAGGTTGATAATAGGCCTCAAATGCAGCTCACCCGAGCCCGCGTGCGCATAATGCACGGCCGACATCCCGTTCTTTTTCAGGATCTCATTGAACTCGCGGATGTATTCCGGCTGGTCGTACACGTCGATCGCCGTGTCCTCGATCACCGCTACCGCCTTTTCATCACCCGGAATGTTACCCAACAATCCGAGCCCTGCCTTCCGTAGCGTCCATATCTTTTTGGTGTCATCCCCGAAAAGCAGCGGATAGTGGAAACCAATGCCGGCTTCCCTGAATTCTTTTTCCAAATCCGCAGCAAGCTGTTCCACCTCCTCTTTCGTTTCCCTCGAAAGGTCTACAACGAGGATCGCCGGAAATTTACCATCCGGCTTATTTTTGACAAAAAATGCATTTTTCCGCTGTTCGACATTGGTAGCTGCGCATTCCAGCACGTACTCGTCGATAAGCTCCACGGCGTGCGGGCCATATTTGAGGGTCAGGATCGTCGCTCTTAATGCCTCGTCGATGGTATCGCAATGCACGCACACAAGCCCTTGCGTTTTGGGCGGCAGCGGCACGAGGTTCACCTTGATTTCAGTCAGGAAACACAGCGTACCCTCTGAACCGGCAATGAGGCTGCACATATTGAACGGCTTGTCCGAGCCGGTTCCCGTCGTGTAAGGTTCCATATTGAGCAGCATATCGAGTGCATAACCCGTATTGCGGCGCTCCACCGAAGGTTTCGGGAAGTTTTTCCGGATCTCGGCCTGGTTTTCAGGCGAGTTCAGGATGGGGTCGGTTTTCAGGTATATTTTATCGAGAAGCGATGCGCTGCCGTTTCTCCGGCGGGCATTGTTCAGAAGTGATTGCAATTCATTGCTGCCCACATTCTTGAATTCCGCGTCGCTGCCGTCGGCCAGGATCGCCTTCACTTCCAACAAATGCTCCCGCGTGCTTCCGTATACGATGGAGTTGGAGCCGCAAGAGTTGTTCCCGACCATCCCGCCGATCATCGCGCGGTTAGCAGTGGAAGTTTCCGGTCCGAAATACAGCCCGTAGGGTTTCAGCGCCATATTCAGCTCGTCGCTCACGACG
>CBIHPQ010000366.1:0-7008 GCA_966211825.1 uncultured Dyadobacter sp.
TCCACCCGGGCGCCTGCAACGGGCCTACGAGCAGCGCCTTTTCATCGGTTACGTGCGCGAAAAAGTTCATCGGCTCCATACAGTTATGCGCCAGGAACGGCGCATTGTAGGTGCGCTCGATCACCTGGGCAGCATTCTTGAAAGCCGTTTCAGGATCGCCGTCCTTCCTTAATTGTTGGGCAGGTTTTTTGGCGTATTCCTGCATTTGCTGCATTTGTGTAGCAGTACTTTCAAGCGCTCCCGGAACGGTTACTTCCCTTTTCCCATTCCTTCCGCCCATGGTATCTTTCACATCGCCGGCAGGTTCCCAGTTGGCGACCAGCTTCTTACGGGCATTCATCACTTCCCAGGTCGTATTGCCTACCACAACGAGCAAATCATTGAAGGAACGGGTGTCAAAACCGGCCTGCTCAAATCCATCCTCATATAGTTTCAGGCTGAAAACATCCTTGATACCCGGCATTTTCAGCGCTTCCGCAGCATCGAAAGATTTCAATTTCATGCCAAATGCCGGCGGGTGCTGGATCATCGCGATCAGCATGCCGTCTACGTGATAGTCCAGCCCAAACAGCGGCTTACCGGTTACGATCTTTTGTCCTTCTACATTTTTCTTGGCTTTTCTGACAATCGTAAAATCCTTGGGAGCTTTCAGCTGCAAATCTTTCGGGACGGGTAATGTCGCAGCTTTGCTGGCCATGTCACCATATTTAGCTATTTTTCCGCTCGAATGCGACAGTACGCCTCCTTTGGCGGTCACTTCGCTTACGGGCACATTCCAGGTTTGCGCAGCTGCTTCGCGGAGCATTTGCCTTGCCGCTGCCCCGGCCTCCCGGAGCGGTTTCCAGTACATTCTCACGGAATTACTTCCGCCGGTGAACTGCGCGCCCAGTTTGGCATTATCATGCGGCCCCATTTCGACGGTCACGTTTTTCCAATCCACATCCAGCTCCTCTGCCACGATCATGGGTAGGGAAGTCATTACGTTTTGTCCGAATTCGGGGTTGGGACAAATCAGTTTTACCTTATTATCCGCGGTGATATGAATGTAGCCGTTAAGCTGCGCCCATTGCTCCGGAAAGTTCAGCGCCTCCGCTGTGTCGGCAGATTTAAAACTGGATAACCAGCTCACAGTTAGCATCATTCCTCCGCCCGATAACAGCGAGGCTTTCAGGAACGACCGCCTGGTATGGGTAGTATTTGGATTGCTCATGGTGAATTTTTTGCGGGTTAAGGATGCATTACTTCTTCGCCGCTGACTTGACGGCCTCTTTAATCCGCAGGTAGGTGCCGCACCGGCAGATATTCCCGCTCATTTGCGCTTCTATTTCCTCGTCGGTGGGTTTGGGATTGCTTTTCAGCAGGGATGCCGCCGTCATGATTTGTCCCGCCTGGCAGTAGCCGCATTGGGCCACGTCGTGTTCCAGCCACGCTTTCTGCACGGGATGGTCGCCCTTTTCCGAGAGCCCTTCAATGGTGGTAACGGCCTGCTTGCCAATGACCGACACGGGAAGCTGGCAGGAACGGATCGCATTGCCTTCCAGGTGAACCGTACACGCGCCACATTGGGCAATACCGCAACCGTACTTGGTGCCGGTCAGGTCCAGATGGTCGCGCAGCACCCAAAGCAAAGGCGTCGCCGGATCGACGTTCACCTGTCTGACTTTACCGTTAATTTTAAGGTTGTATGTAGCCATGGTGGTTGTATTTTCGAACTAGTGAAGTTCTGGTTTTTCTTTGGAACGAATTGTATATAAATTCCCGATTATCCTACCATTTTTCCTGATTTCTTCAAGACCTCGCATAACGATTACGGGTGTTCCGTAAGAAATTAGCAAAGGTGATTCCTGAATGCTTTATGAATATTTTTTTCAATGCATACTCAGAAAGTTCCAATTTTCTAGCCACATCTCCAATTGTCACCCTACTGTTTTCATTTAACATGTGTTCGGAGACACGCATCATTTGGACTGTGTCAGGCGATCGCTCAATATATGTTTCCTTACCCTCAGTAAGAGGTTGCACGCGAAGCGCTATATAAATGACACTTAGCACGTTGTTGACAATCACTTCATTGGAGTATTCGGAAGGAAGCCTCATTTCGTGCTTTATCACCTCCAGCAGACCAACAATAGAGTCATTGCTGGTCGCACTGTTGTTTAAGTACGCTCGTGTTTCGGGTGTATCCGGATATAGTTTTTCTATGATCTGTATTCTACGAATAAAATGGGTTTCTTCTCTGATCAAATCACTATACCTGAAAGGGGTCGTGTTGAAGACCAACAGGAATGCGTTCACAGGTTCCAAAGCAACAATTTCAACAATGGTAGCTAGCCGAAAAGTATAAAATGATTGGGCAGAAAATTCAAACACACGGTTATCTATCGTGACAGAACCGGAACCGCCTGTTACATATAAAAATTTGTGCTGGTATTTATGCCCACCCAAATTGACTTTTCCCGACCCTTCAAGAAATTTAATGGCTATAAGGTTGCTGATTGTAAAGGTATCCATGGTAGTCTCATTTAATCTGACTGACACAGGGTAAATCAAGCAAATATTTTGGTCACAAAATGTGTTTTTAGCCAAGAGGTGCGATATCCCTCCTCAACAGCAACATTTCTGTCATCTGCGCTGTTGGTCGAAATATCGGGCTGTTGGTCGAAACGATGGCACTTTTGCGGGCGTAGCCACTCATATGTTATCACAATCTATTTCCTGGGATTAGAGTATCCAGCTTCGTTCTGTAAAGCCTGCCGATGGGAAGCTCTTCATTTTCGATGCGAATGTAGCTCGAACTAACCGCTTGTATGTGAGATACGGATACAATGAACGATTTATGAATCCGCACAAACTGGTCGGGCGGCAGTTTTTCTTCCAGATAACCAATCCGCAGGTATGAAACCAACTGCCCCGTTTTAGTATGGATTCGCACATAGTCCTTCAAGCTTTCGATCCAGAGGATCTCATCAAGAAAAAGCTTCACCATCTCTTTATTGACCTTGAAATACTGGTAATCCCTGTCCTCTTTCACAGCAACGGCAGGCTCGGCAGCTGGCAGCTGGCCCTGGGAGAAACGGTAAATTTTCCCTACCGATTGCAGGAAACGCTCAAAGGAGATCGGTTTGACCAGAAAATCAAGTACATCAAATTGATAACTTTCCAGCGCGTATTCGCGGTATGCGGTGGTAAATATCACTTTTGGGCGGTAAGCTAATGGCCGCAGCAGATCAAATCCGGTCAAACGTGGCATTTGAATATCTAGAAAAATGACATCAACCTGCGATTGCTGCAAAAATTGTAAACCCTGGCTCGGGCTATTGGATACGCCTACCAGCTCAAAGTCGGGCAAGCGGCCGATGTAGTCGATCATTAAATCAGTGGCCAGCGGCTCGTCGTCAAGCACATAACATCGGATCGCCATTAGTCTATCTTAAATTTTAATACTGCGAGAAATTGTCCGTCTTCCGGCATGGTTAAGAGTTCGTGATCTTCCGGGAAACGGATTTCCAGCCGCTTTTCCAGGTTTGCCAGGCCTAGGCCCGAATAGGAAGGCGAAGAGCCTTCCGGCACCGAATTTTCAACTGAAAACACCAGTCGATTGTTTTCCAGCGATAGATGTATCAGGATCCAGCAAGGGCCATCGGTTTGGGCGGCTCCGTGCTTGAATGCATTTTCTACCAGTGTTAAAAGCAGCATGGGCGGGATCATCGGCTGGTTTCGCGCCGAAAAGGAATCAAAGTTGGTCTGCACATCGAGCCGGTCGCCGTAACGAATTTTTTCAAGTGCAATGTAATCGTTCAGATAGTCGATTTCCTTCGATAAAGAAACGCTGTCGCGATGGCTTTCATTGAGCTGGTAGCTGAGCAGTCCTGCCAGCCTGTGCAGCAGATTCGGCATTTGCCCCGGGCTGTGCATGGAAACAGATATGAGGTTATTCAGTGTGTTGAACAGGAAATGGGGCTGTACCTGCGATTGGAGGAGCCGGTATTCAGCCGAGAGCTTCTCCTGCCGGTATTGCTCATGGAGGCGTTGCTGTTTTAAGGTGTGCCTTACCAGCTCTATGCTGATAAAGAGGGCAACCACAAAATGAAGCTGCATGGTTTCTGCCAGCATTTTAGGCAGGTACCAAAACGGCTTTTCCAGTGCCTTGGGAAAGAAATTTGGATAAAACCAAAAGTAGTTGAGCGCCCTGCGAGCTATACCGAAGAGAATCAGCCCCCCGACCAGGCTAAGCCAGAAGCCGGCCTTTTTCCCGGCCAACAAAAAATGCCGGACACTAACCAGCAAATGCCAGTAAGCCGCCAGCATGATCAGCGGCAGATGTATGCTGATAAAGCGGAATGTCCAATCGAAATTATCCAGATATGCTCCTGTATTGAGCCATTCGAAAAGGAAATAGGCGATCCAGAAAATGGCTTGTGTCCAAACTTGTTTGTAGGAATTAGAAAACCGTGAACCGAGCATTTGATATGGGTGAGCTTAAACATCGAAATTAACTATATCCCGCGGCAAACAACACATGTATTTGCCCAACCGCCAGCATTGCCTCCTAAACTGCGCTGCATTTCGACCAACTACGGATTTTCCCGGCAAAAAGTGGTCACGTGTGGGCTAGCCGTTATAGAGGAGATAAACCGGGTTGTTCGTCTAAAACACGGCCTGTCCGATCAACAAACAGATTTATTTGCAAGTATCGGAATTCAGAGGCGTTGCACCGCTTCTAAACTCCTGCATATTTTAACATAACGAACCTATGGAAACCAAAACGCTGGCTTACTTTGCTATTTTCGCTATTATATCAATTTCCTCCTGCAAGAATAGTAACACTAATACTGATCCGGCCCCAGACCCTGTTGGCGTAGATACGATCACCGTCACCGGCACCCCTGTCGAAACAGCGAGGCCGAACAGCTCTTACAGCCCTTCATTTACCGGTCAAACCAGGGTGTCGGGTGTCAGGACAGCGACTGCCTACGAAGGACGTGTTCTGGCTACCAGCCTGACAAGCCCCTGGGGAATTACTCCGATGCCGGATGGTCGTTTGCTTATCACGGAAAAAACGGGCACAGTACGCATTGCAACAACCACCGGTACATTAAGTTCACCTATAACGGGTTTGCCTACGGTAAACGCTGCGGGGCAAGGAGGTCTTCTGGGCATTAGGGTCGATCCGGCCTTTCTGCAAAACAAAATGGTATACTGGGTTTTCTCAGAGCCGACAACCGAAGGCAATTTAACAGCTGTTGCGAAAGGCAGACTTTCTGCGGATGAAACCAGAATCGAAAATGCCACAGTAATCTACCGGGCTACGCCAGCCTACCGCGGAACAGCGCACTATGGCGGCCGGATCTTGTTCGACCGAGAGGGAAACCTGCTGGTAAGTACTGGCGAGCGGGCGGACAATGCAACCAGAAATTACGCACAATCGCTCGACGCAGGACTTGGAAAAATCATCCGGATCACTACAAACGGACAGGCTGTGGCTGGAAATCCGTTTACCGGGCAGGCTGGCGCCCGACAAGAGATCTATTCGCTAGGTCACCGTAACCCGCAAGGTCTTGTTATCCATCCCGTCACAGGTGATTTGTGGCAAACAGAACACGGCCCACGGGGCGGTGATGAATTAAACCGGGTCGAAGCCGGTAAAAACTATGGTTGGCCGGTGATTACATATGGGCTAGAATATTCTGGTGCACCCGTTGGGCAAGGCATTCAGGTCCGCGAGGGCATGCAGCAACCAGCATATTACTGGGACCCGGTAGTTTCACCCAGCGGTATCACGTTTTACAGCAGCGACAGCATCCCGGAGTGGAAAAACAATCTGTTTATCAGTAGCCTTAGCGGCATGCACGTAGTGAGGCTAGTGATTACAGATAACAAAGTTACCGGTGAAGAGCGGCTGCTGGCCGCCGAGAACCAGCGTTTCAGGGACATAACACAAGGTACTGACGGTGCATTGTATGCAGTGACGGATGCCGGGAGGTTGTACCGGATTTACAAGCGATGAATTTGAAACCTTAAACTCGTGCTTAATGCAGCGTGCTGCGCTAGCAAAGTCCTTATCAAACCGACGCCAGGCTAAACGGCAGCCTCCTAATGCTCTTCCAAGTCAAATTGAAATCGCATTGGTCAATACAGGTTTGAATGCCGGTAATCCCGATTCGCTGACGCCGCCTGCATCCTACCTTCCAGCCTGGCCAGATCGCGGATCTCATAAAAGCGGCATCTGCTGATCAACTTCAAAGGGGCTAATCCTTCTTGTTGATGTTTAATTTGATTTTCGCTATGGTGAAGGATTCAGCTGATGGTGAGATTATTGCTAAAGAATTTACCTATAAAAATTTGGAATAAAACTGGGCCAGCTTTTCAACAGCCTGATTTACGTAGCGTGGCTCCAAGTAAGTCTGGATATGAGTTGCACCATCGATCAGGAATAATTCTCTGTTTTTTGCGCTGGTAGCTTTCCCGTATGCCTCGTCAGTCATGTACTTTGTGTCCGCTTTGCTGCCAGCCATCATCAACAAGGGCTGATCGATCAAATCCATATTCTGAGAAGCATCCCAGGTCATTAAGTCTAGCAGGTTGCTCATTGGGTACAAGAAAGTTGAGTTGGGGTGCGCGTGAGTCCGATAGTAGTAAACGTATCCTTCACGGTATAAGTCCGTCGGGGTTTTCGCAATTTCTTCGTCCGTAATGCTCGCTACGCCAGCATAGATAATCTTACCTCCGGCGGCTTCCTGTGCGCGGGCATCGGAAGCTTGCTTCAAACGCTGCTGGACGGTTGCCAATCCAGAGTTTTGAAACCCATTACGGCGTACTTCACCGGAATTAAACATGCTTAGGGTCGCGACCGCTTTTAATCTTTTGTCGGATTGGGCGGCTTTTAAGGTATAACCGCCTCCGCCACAAATTCCCAGAGCCCCCACACGGCTCACATCAACCCCCTTGTACTGGGTGATAAAGTCAGCCATGCCGTGAATATCTTCGGTTCGGAATACCGGCTTATCG
>CBIHPQ010000367.1:0-6946 GCA_966211825.1 uncultured Dyadobacter sp.
GGAACTTTATAAAGATGATAACCGGTCGTTTCTTTCAGCTGTACGCGAAAGCACGGGTGCGAAAGTCATTTTAAAAGCGGCACCCGCGGGCAACGACGAGGCGCACGATCCTTCGCCGGCCTGGCTGAATGCCTTTCACTTCGACCGGATCCTGAATGCCAGGCGGACCATGCGGACAGAAAGCCACCACATCACCGAGCTGGATCATTTTGATGGCATCCTGTTGCAACAATTTCTGGATACCAATGAAATAGACACGCCGACCGGCATCATGATCGCCGGGGAGCTCGTCCGAATAGTGGAAGAGCTGCATTACCACGGTATCGCCCATTACGACTTCCGTCCGGCGCATTTGTTCATCGACCCGGCGACGCGTCAGGTAAGGCTTGCGGACATGGCCCATGCGCAGCCCGTTGGGCAGGGCATTTTGGGCAGCCACGCGGCTATCGACCTGCATTATATTGCTCCCGAGCAGAGCGGGCTCATTGATGTTCCGGTCGGCTACCGTTCCGACTACTATCACCTGGGCGTGCTATTCTACCGCCTGTTCACTGGCCAGTTACCTTTCGACAGCACCGATCCCAACGAGCTCGTACATGCGCACATCGCACGCATGCCTGTGTGGCCGCACGGGAAAGCGTCTAGGGCGCTTTCGGCCATCGTGATGAGGCTCCTCGCTAAAAAGCCCGAAGACCGTTACCAGACCACCCGCGGCATTCTCGCAGATCTGGCGGAGTGCAAGCGTACAGATCCATGGGCGCAGGATTTTGCGGCGGGGAAGTCCGATCAATGCGGGATTTTCAGGCTATCCGACCGCCTGTACGGGCGCACGCAGGAGATCGCGACTGTACTCGCCGCCTACGCGCGCATTCAGGAGGGAAATGAGCTGGTATTGGTGTCGGGGCAGTCGGGGATCGGGAAATCTTCGCTGATCGCCGCCGTGCAGCAGCAGCTTGAAGCGGCGGGCGCGCTGTTTGTTTCAGGCAAATTTGATCAGTATGTTCAGAATATTCCCTTCGAGGGAGTGATCAAATCTTTCAAAGAGCTGGTCTGTAAAATATCGCAGGGAGATGTTGCTTACTGGAAAAAGGCGATTCTCGACGCCGTAGGGCTTTCCGGCCAGATTATTATCGACGTTATCCCCGAATTGCAGAAGCTCATCGGCCGCCAGCCTTCCGTGGAGCGCCTTTCGCCGCTGGAAGCGCAGAACCGCTTCGTGAATGTATTTACCAATTTTATTAATGTTTTTACCAAACCGGAACACCCGCTGGTCATATTTCTCGACGACCTGCATTGGGCCGACCTTTCCAGTCTGCGCTTCCTGAGCCGGGTGACGCATTCGGTAGCGGGCCGTAACCTGCTCATGATCGGTACTTACCGCGACAATGAAGTTCCAGCCGCCCATCCGCTTCGGACGGCCATCCGGGAAATCGATTCGAGCCAGTCGCGGTTGACCCAGATCGCGCTTTTCCCCCTGCACAAGGAAGAAATCTCGGAGCTCGTTGCCGATACATTTTCATGCCCGCCGAATGCTGCTTTGCCATTGGCAGAAGTCGTTCTGGCCGGGACATTGGGCAATCCTTACTCGATTTCCGAAACGCTCCACGGCTTTTTTCACCAGGAACTGATCACCTACGACCCGGATGGCAGGAGGTGGAAATGGGACCTGGAACGACTGGACGTAGAAACGAAATCGGGTTCCTCGCAGCATTTGCTCGCTACGAAAATCAACCATCTTTCGGCGCCCGCACGGAAAGCGCTGACGACCGCTTCCTGCATCGGCTCCGAATTTGACCTGGTGGTGCTTTCCGCGCTGCTCGACAAAACACCGCAGGAAACGGCGGACGATATTCAGGAGGCGGTTTCTGAAAATTTGCTGCGCGTAGTAGCTGGCAGGCAATCCGGGGAATATTATCTGGCACAGAACAGGTACATTTTCGTGCACGACCAGGTGCAAGCTGCCGCATATGACCTGCCGCCGCGCGAGGAACAGATCGAAACACATCTCAGTACCGCTTATTTCCTTCTCGAAAGGCTTTCGACGGAGGAGCGCAACCGGCAGCTTTTCGAGATTGTCAACCATTTGAATTACAGCCCGACGTTCGGAACGGATTCTGAGCGGCGCCGGATTGCCCGCCTCAATTGCGAGGCCGGGGAAAAGGCCAAGGCGTCGGCCGCCTATTCTGTGGCATTTGCCTATTTCACCAAAGGCAGGGAAATGCTGGAAGAGGGCGACTGGCAGGATGATTACCCGCTTGCATTCACGCTCTGCATTCAGTGCGCAGAAAGTGCTTACCTGGCCGGCTATCCCGAAGTTTGCCTGACGATCGTGGAGGACACGCTTTCGCGTACAAAACGATTCGAAGACAAGGCGGAGATCTACGACGTTCAAATCCGCTGCCTGATTTTGAGTCAGCAGGAAGATAAGGCCATCGAAATTGCCCTGGCCGCTTTACGCGAGCTGGGTATCCGGTTTCCAGGCCGGCCGGGCAATGCACACATTATCACGGCATACCTGAAATCGAAATGGTGGCTGCGGGGCAGAACGATCGAATCGCTCGTGCTGCTGCCGGCCATGACCGACATTCGTACCCTGGCGGCCATGCGTGTGTTGCAGAACATTACCGCCATTGTTTATGCCAGGATCCCTGCGCTGTATCCGCTGATGGTCATCAAAATGGTGGAGCTTTCACTCAAATACGGCGTGGCGGCCGAATCGGCGATCACATTTGCCACTTACGGGGCGATCGTCAATGCGGTTGAAACCAACCCCGCGGCTTGCTACCGCTTCGGTAATGTCGCTTTGAAACTGGCAGAGCAAACCGGCGGCCTGGCACGTGAGCGTACCTTGCTGGTGTACAACATCGTGAACCGCCCCTGGGGTGCGCATATCAATGATTCGCTTGAAGCTTTGCGGAAGTCCTACCAGACAGGTATCGAAATGGGCGACCTCGAATATTGCTCCTATGCGTCGAACAGCTACGCATTTCACCTGATGCTGTCGGGCAAGAACCTGCATTGGGTCAAGCACGAGATCCTGCGGTTCAACGAGCCGCCCCGGGCGCTTTCCCGCGAGCAGACGACCCATCACAACGAGCCCTTTATCCAGATCATAACCAGTCTCCTGGGCGAGCGGGATGACCCTTCCACGCTTTCAGGGCCTTATTTTGATGAAAAAACTGGGTTCGAGGGGATTTTCGCGCAAAAAGACCGGCCGCGTATGTTTGCCTGCTTTGTATATAAAATGATGATCGCATACCTGGACGAAGACCCGCCGCGGGCCATGGCGCACGCCGCGCAGGCTGAGGCTCTGCTCGACGCCGTAAAAGCATCGCTTTTTGAACCGCTTTATACTTTCTTTCTGGGTTTGGTAAAAATCAGTTTGTACCGGACAGGCGACCGTAACCCGGCCCATCTCCGCTCAGCGAAGTCCCATTTGAAAAAGTTGGAGAAGCTGGCGGGGACGGTCCCGGTCAATTTTGCTCACCGCTACTACCTACTCGACGCTGAAATCCTGGCCATTCAAGGCAGAAGCGCCCAGGCCGTTGCGCGTTTCGACCAGGCCATCGTCGCTGCGCAGGAGCATGGGCACACGCACGAGGCGGCATTGGCCAATGAGTTGTGCGGCAGGCATTGGGTTGAAAAAGGGCAGGTTAAGGCGGGTAACTTTTACCTGCGTGCGGCGCTGGAAGGATACCGCGAATGGGGCTGCACATTAAAGGAATGGCAATTATTGGCGGCATTTCCGGGAATTGCCCATTCAGGCGGCGGGAATGCGAAAGCCGCCGCCTTCAATGCCGGTGAAAGCATCGCTTCGACGCTCGACCTGTCGACATTGATGAAAACTTCGGCCGCCATTTCCAGTGAAGTGATTTTTGATCATCTCATGGAAAAACTGATGCAGTTCGCGATCGAAAATGCGGGGGCGCAGTCGGGCTACTTCATTCTCGACTGGGGCGGGGAGCTGATGATCGAGGCGACGCGGTCGGTGGTGAATGAGCGGACCGACATACGGAAAATTCCGCTGGTGGAGTCGGCAGAGGTGCCCACGGGCATTATAGAGCACGTTTTTTTGACTAAAACCGATATTGTTCTGCCCGATGCCCAGGCAAGCGAATTCAAAGCCGACCCGGTGGTCGCGGCGCGGGGCGTTCGCTCGGCGCTGTGCATCCCGGCGCTGAACCAGGGCAAGGTAGTAGGAGCACTTTACCTCGAAAATAACCTGGCAACGGCCGTTTTCACACAGGAACGTACGCAGCTCATCAAGCTGCTCTCCGGCCAGATTGCCGTGGCGATCGAGAATGCGATTTTGTACGAAAAGCTCGAACAAAAAGTGGCCGTGAGGACCGCCGAGATTCAGATCCAGAAGGAGGAGATCGAGCGGCAGAAGCAACTCGTCGAACAAAAATCCCGATTCAAGGAGCAGTTTTTTGCCAATATGAGCCATGAGATCAGGACCCCTATGACGGCCATCCTCGGAATGTCGGAACTCATTTTTGACACACCTCTGAATGAAAAGCAACTGGAATATGCCAAAGGGATCCGGTATTCTTCCGAAAACCTGCTTGCCATTATCAACGACATTCTCGACTATTCAAAAATCGAGGCAGGGAAGTTTTCTTTCGTGAACAAACCCTTCCAGATTCGCGACCGGATGGAGCGGCTAGGCTACATTTTGAGGGTAATTGCCGAAGAGAAAGGATTGCAACTGGTCATTTCCGTAGAATCCGACGTGAGCCCCCAGTTGATCGGCGACCCGATCAGGCTGCACCAGATTTTGCTCAACCTGGCGGGTAACGCCATCAAATTCACCGAAAACGGCTCCGTATCCATTCGTGCAGGTGTGGTTTCCCGCGACGGGCTGAATGAGCAACTGCAATTCACCGTTACCGACACGGGTATCGGCATCGCGGAGGATAAGCTGGAATACATTTTCGAGACCTTTGCCCGCATCGACGATGATTCGAACAGCCGGCAGTCGGGTACCGGACTGGGACTGTTCATTGCCAAAAAACTCGTGGAAGAGCAGGGAGGCCGCATGCAGGTGCAAAGCCGGCCCGGAAAAGGAACCACATTCAGTTTCGACCTTCCATTCGAGGTATGCAACCCGTCCGAAGACCACGACGATGCCGGCGACGAAACGCCGCTTGCCGGCCTGGCGGTGCTGCTGGTCGAAGACAACCTTTTCAACCAGGTGGTAGCAGAGGAAACATTAAAGAAACTGATCCGCGACGTGCGCGTAACCATCGCCGATAATGGGGAAATCGCTTTGCAAAAACTGGCGCAAGACCATTTCGACATCGTGTTAATGGACGTAAAAATGCCGGTTATGGACGGTTACAGCGCCACGCGCGCCATACGTGCCCGCGAAAGCGGCAGCCGGGTACCGATCCTGGCTTTCACGTCCAACGCCAATCCGGCCGAAGCCCGGAAATGCATGGACGCCGGCATGGACGACTACATTACCAAGCCTATTGAAGCGAGGAAATTGAAATATAAAATACGGAAATTACTACTGGCAAGCCAGGCCGGGACTACACCCTAGCGGGCTGGAAGAGGGGAGTCAGGATTGCCAGAATGGGTGAAATTCCTGGTTGAATTTATTGATTTTCAGGGAGATATTGTCCGTATCGCCGCTGTCTACCTGCTCCTCCAACACACGCATCTGCTCAGCCAATGCATTCATTCCTACATAGCTGAACTGCGTTTTCAGGCTGTGCAGCGCCGTTGAAAGCGCTTCCCAGTCCTGTGACTCGCAGAGTGCCGGAAGGGCGGCTACCTGGCCGGGTACCTGGGTTTTGAAAATGGCCACGAAGCGGTCGACCAGCTGCTGGTCACCACCCATTAAGTTAAGGAGCAGCGACAGGTCCATCACTATGCGGCGCCGGGTTTAAAAATGAGTTTGTAGCCCTCGCCATGCAAGTTCAGGATTTCCACTGCCGGTTCTGCTTTGAGGAATTTCCTTAGTTTACTTACATATACATTGAGGCTGTAACCGCGGTAGGCCTCCTCGTCGCCCCAGATGCCGATCATGGCCGCGTCGCGCGTGAGGACCTTGTTTTGATGTTCGCAGAACAATTTGAGAAGTTTGGACTCGATGGACGTCAGTTTAATGGTCTCCCCGGAAACGACCAGTTGCCGCAGATCGGGGTCAAAACGCGAATGTCCCCACTCGTACTGGTCTGTCATGCGTACTTTTTCGTGCACTTTCACCCGTTTGAGAATGGCCCTGATCCGCAGGTACAGCTCTTCCATACTGAAAGGCTTCGTCAGGTAATCGTCCGCTCCGAGCATGAGCCCTCTGATCTTATCCTCTTTCAACGATTGCCCGGTAAGGAAAATGATCGGAATGGTCTCGTCGATCTGCTTAATCTCCTCCACGAGCGTAAAGCCGTCCTTTTTAGGCATTTTAATGTCCAGGACGCACAAGTCGAACGGTTGCGACTTGAATGCATCGAGTCCGGCCTGCCCGTCGTGTTTAAGCAGCACCTTGCAGCCCTTCATTTCCAGGTATTCCTTCGTTAGTTCGCTGTATTGAACTTCGTCATCGATGAACAACAAATGAGGCTGTTCCATAAATAGCTATGTTAGTTGGGTGCCAGCAGGAGTTTGGGGAGGAGGGGAATTGCAAAACTATTAAATCATGATCTAACGGCAAGAATATCCTATTTAACGGGAATTGGACTACGAATAACGTAGAATTACTAACATTTTTGTAGAACTATTTTTACTAATAAATTTAAATAAATTGTAATCAGCGAATAAAAACTATTTCTACTTTTGGTCAATCAATCCGATATCAGGCAGTTATTCAAACAATAAATTTACCCAACAAACACGACGTCATGGATCTTGAAATGAGCGAAACCTCGCCCTATCTCAGTGAATTTGAAGTACAAATCAATCCGGATAGCTACCAGGCTATCATTGCTACATTAAACAGCTG
>CBIHPQ010000368.1:0-6931 GCA_966211825.1 uncultured Dyadobacter sp.
CGTACATTGCCTTTAAAATACTGATCTACATAATAAGGGAAATAAATATAGCTCTTGCTGGGGTCGTACAGGGCGATGAAGAAGTTCCTGACATCGATGATCTTGCCCAGTTCTTCGTGGATACCATGGTAAAATTCTTCCAGGTTCTGGGTGTTGACCGTCCAGTTGGCAATGCTATAATAGAGGTTCTGCGCTTTCTCCGCCCGGATTTTCTCTGTAAAATCATTTAAAATACAGCGGAATGCCGTCGGTTTGCCGTTATCGAAACGGCAATTCACGCTACCCGCCACAAATACCTTTTTGCCGTCGCGGTTCATGAACACCGCTTCGAAGCTGGGGTTTGCAATCCCCTGCTCGATCCGTTTCAGTTGGTCGAGGGCCTCTTCCTTATGTTGCGGGTGCAAAATGTCCTCCATGCGCATGGAAGCAATCTCGTCCAGGCCGTAACCGAGCACCTCGCGCCAGGCTTTATTTACAAATATGAATTTGCCGTCGATCGCCACGAGCTGGATCAAGTCGCTCGTATTATCAACCAGATCCTGTAACTGCGAGTTGGATTTAGCAATGGCAGACTCCATTCTGCGACGGCGGGTAATATCGTCGCCCACCAGCGTAATGCATTCCACCTCCTCATTTTCCTGATGGATCAGTACTGAATTGATAGAGAATGTCCGCAATGTCCCTTTTTGGGCCAGAAACGGCACCTCGCGCTGTTCGAGCTTGCGTTTGCCCTGGATACCCTCTTCCAGCATCTGCCGTACCTCGTGCTCCTCTTCTTTGGGTATAAGCTTGTCGAATATACTGAAACTGATCAGATCCGACTCGTGCCAGCCCGTTTTCATGAGCGCATGCGGGCTCACACTGCGAATGGTAAAGTCGGGTGAAAAGGTAATTCCAATCAGGTTTAAATGCTGCAGTGTGTGGTGAATAGTCTGCCAGTCAGTTTGGGATAAAATCATTTCCATAGCTCCCGTACAATCGCACTTTTAAGGTTCCTTCCAATTCTTTATTCGTTAAATCTACGAATTAAGACGTAATTTTGGCTTGTGAAAATGAATTATAAAAAACCGGATAATTCCAAAGTGCGGGCCAAAAAGCATCTGGGTCAGCACTTTCTGAAAGATTTGAATATTGCCCAGCGTATCGTCGACGGACTCTCCCGTCACGGCGGCTACGATCGTGTCCTGGAAATCGGACCGGGTATGGGCGTACTTACGCAATTTCTTTTACCCAAAAACAATTTCAGCACCTACGTCATCGAGATCGATACCGAGTCGGTGGCTTATCTTGAAAAGCATTATCCGGAGCTTGCACCGCGCATTATCTCGGGCGATTTCCTGAAATTCAATCCGGGCGAGTATTTCCCGGACAAATTCGCGATCATCGGGAATTTCCCTTACAATATTTCGTCGCAGATATTTTTTCGCGCGCTCGAAATACGCGACCGGATTCCGGAGATCGTTTGTATGCTGCAAAAAGAAGTGGCGCAACGCATTGCATCGCCTCCCGGCAATAAAGATTATGGGATTCTGAGCGTGCTGTTACAGGCATTTTACGATATCGACTACCTCGTGTCGGTGCCTCCCGGCGCGTTCGACCCACCGCCGAAAGTGCAATCGGGTGTGATCAGGCTGCGCCGGAATGCCGTTATTGCACTGGAATGTGATGAAAAAATGTTTTTCAGAGTGGTAAAAACTGCATTTAACCAGCGCAGAAAAACCCTGCGTAATGCCTTGAAACCGGTAGGCGAAATACCGGATCATCCGCTGCTCAACAAACGGGCCGAACAATTGAGCGTCCAGGAGTTCGTTACCCTGACGTTACTTGCCCAAAATGCGCAGGGAACGAACTAAACCGACTCTGAGAATCGCCCAAAAGCTCATTTACGATGACGTTCGAATTAACCCAGTTATACGTAGACCATATTCAGGAACTGATTGAAAAAGAGGACTCTGCGGCCATCCGGTCGGAAATGGAGAACCTTTTTCCGGCCGATATTACCAGCCTGCTGTACGAGCTGGAAACAGAAAGTGCCAAATTCCTCGTCAGCCAGCTGAATATCGAAACCGGCGCGGCGATCCTGGCCGATATGGACCGGGGTGAGCGACGGGACTTTTTGAAAGCATTCACTTCCGAGGAAATATCCAAGTTTGTCAACCTGTTCGACTCCGATGATGCCGTGGATTTGCTCAACGAGCAGCCCATACGCGTGCGGGAAGAGGTAATCGCATTGCTCGAAGACCGCGAACATGCCCGCTTCATCCTCGATCTGCTGCATTACGATGAGGATGTGGCGGGTGGTTTGATGCAGAAGGAGCTAGTCAAGGCGAATGTCAACTGGACGGTAAACCAGTGCATCGAGGAGCTCCGTACACAGGCTGAGGATGTAGAAAAGGTGTATGCAGTATATGTAGTCGATGATTTTGGTAAACTGCTCGGTATTCTGTCGCTTAAACGGATCGTACTGGCGCATAAGAACACGAAAATCGAGAGCCTTTACGATAAGGACGTGATTTTTGTCGAAACCTACCGGCCTGCCGAAGAAGTGGCCGAGCTGATGCGGCGCTATGACCTGGACGCATTGCCGGTCGTGAATGTACAGGGAAAACTCCTTGGCCGCATCACAATCGATGATATCGTGGACGTGATTACCGACCAGGCGAGCTCCGACACATTGGCCATGGCGGGTATCACGGGTGATGTGGAGGAAGACGATAGCATCTGGCAACAAACCAAAGCACGCCTGCCCTGGCTGCTGGTGGGCATGATGGGGGGAATTTTAGCGGCGAAGTTTATCAGTTTTTTTGAGGGAGATCTTAAAGTCATCCCGGCCATGGCCGCATTCATTCCGATTATCGGTTCAACGGGTGGAAATGTGGGCATTCAGACATCCTCCATTATCCTTCAAGGCCTCGCCGACAAGACGGGGATCGATACTACGTTGGGTCAGCGACTGATCAGAATGTTCGCGGTGGCGTTTATCAATGGAATCATCATAAGCGCCATTGTTTTTGGCTTTAATATGCTGATAGGTAATCAATTGCAATTAGCACTGGTGGTGTCTACGGCATTGATGTCGGTGGTATTCCTGGCTTCGTTTATGGGCACATTAACGCCAATTTTACTCGAAAAAATTGGTATTAACCCCGCAGTAGCGTCCGGGCCGTTCATCACCACTGCCAATGACCTGATCGGCTACGGCGTGTATTTCGGTCTTGCGCATTTGCTGCTCAGATTATAGCTAAATACGATTTAGCATTCGCTCAGGCTGATCGGGATATTTACGGCGAGGCCGCCTTCGGAAGTTTCCTTGTAACGGTTATTCATGTCCAGCGCGGTTTGCCACATCGTCTTAACCACATTATCCAGCGAAACCTTCGCATTTTCCGGGTTACTCTGCAATGCCAGCTGCGACGCAGTAATAGCTTTGATAGCGCCCATGGTATTCCGCTCAATACAAGGAATTTGCACTAATCCTGCCACGGGATCACAGGTTAGGCCCAAATGGTGTTCCATGGCAATCTCGGCGGCCATTAAGCATTGCTCGACCGTTCCGCCCGAAACCTGTGCCAGTCCGGCAGCAGCCATCGCCGACGAAACCCCTATCTCAGCCTGACAGCCGCCCATCGCTGCTGAAATGGTAGCGCCTTTTTTAAATATGCTTCCAATTTCACCGGCGGTCAGCAGAAACCTGAAAACATCCTCTTCCGTACCGCCGCAAAATGTCACATGGAATTGCAATACCGCCGGTATCACCCCCGCGGCGCCATTCGTAGGCGCCGTGACCACGCGGCTGTAAGAAGCATTCTGCTCATTTACCGCCAGGGCGAAGCAACTGACCCAATCGAGTGTATAATTGAAACCCGCGCCGCTGTTTCGTATGAGTTCAACCCATTCGTCGCAACCCGCACAGGTGTGGCCTTTCAACAATTTTTGGTTCAAATCGGCTGCTCTCCGCTTTACATTCAATCCGCCCGGCAGCACGCCTTTGTGCTGGCAGCCCAGGAAAATACTATCCTGCATGACCCGCCAGATATTCATCAAATCCTTCCGGATAGTCGCATCGTCTTTCCAAACGCGCTCATTATCGAGCACTATTTCCCAAATCGCCTTGCCGGTAACCCGATGCCATTCCAGCAAATCCGAAGCATGGTCGATCGGGTAAGGAATGTCCACCGATGCCGAACTGCCCGGCGCCTCCCTTCCCTCCTGGATCACGAACCCGCCGCCTATTGAGTAATAAGTCTCTTCCAACACTTGCCCATCAGCACAAACTGCCTCGAAAGCCACTCCATTGGGATGAAACGGAAGTGACTCCGTTTTGTGGAAGACTACATTTGTTTTGGGATCAAAATGAATTTGCATTTCCCCGCGCAGGCGCATCGTTTCGCTCGCGGCGATATCCGCGAGAATGCTGTCAATCGAACTGGTTTCGATCGTAACCGGGTCGTAGCCGCTCAAACCGAGGATTACTGCGATATCGGTACCATGCCCCTTGCCCGTTTTGGCGAGCGAACCATAAAGGTGCACGGTTACCTGCTCTACGCTTCCGAGCAGGCCCTTCTCTTTTACAGCGGTCAAAAACTGCTGCGCCGCCCGCCACGGGCCAAGTGTATGAGAACTGGACGGGCCAATGCCTATTTTAAAAATGTCAAAAACGGAAATGCGTTCTGCTGTCATTGCGTGAAAATAGGCGCGATATTACGGCTTGCTGCGTTTTAACAAATGCTCGGGTATCGGATATTTGCGAAGAAACTCTCTGGCTCTGGCTGTTTGCTCAGGAAAAAGGTCGACACCAACAAACTTATCCAGTTCCGGGTTGTAGGTTCCCATCGATTTGGTCGACGCATCAAGGCTGGTAGGTATCTCTTTCTTTGCTTTCATGATTCAATAAAGTTAAAACGATTTTGAATGAGGAATGCTTCATAGTTCACATTTTTTTCAAACACGCTCCAGTCGCCGTCCAACAATCCCAACACATCAAATTCTTGACTGATTACATCGTAGTTGTTGCTAATAATCGTCCGGTACACTCTTGTTCTCGCTGGTGTGCTCCCGGAAAGATGCACGTAAACGCCAGGGTTGGCAGAAACAAAATGGATGGTGATTGTTATTACAGTCGAAAGTACGGCCTCCATATCTCCATTATCGGAAACAACCTTATCATCGAAGTCATCGTCATCTCCCCTATAATCACCAAAACTTAGATTGAACAGATTGCCTTGAATCAATTGAAATTTAACGATCTTCTTGATACGGCCGTTCTTTCCTTCACTTATGAATGTGTAAACCTCGTCAGGATTCGAATACTCAAAGGCATAATTCGGTTTATCCATTGGCAGTTGTGTGTGTGCTAATCTACAATTACATAAGTCCCCGCCAAGACTGTATACTTACGCAAAAGTATAACCGGCCGCATCCATTAAACTAACGGCTTTTCACACGCTATTCAGCCCATTTTCAAAGATTACCCCGTATTTTTACCTCACTCAAAATCAATACACGATTAACATGATTGCAGTAATCCAGCGCGTCAGCAGCGCTTCGGTGACGGTTGAAGGAAAGGTGACAGGTGAAATTCAAACGGGATTTATGGTGCTACTTGGCGTCACCCATGCCGATACGCAGGAAGATATCGAGTGGCTCGGCAGGAAGATTATCGGGCTCAGGGTATTTAATGACGAAGAAGGTAAGATGAACCTCGACCTCAAAACCGTAGGCGGAGACATTCTGCTGATCAGCCAGTTTACATTACACGCGAGCACCAAAAAGGGCAACCGCCCATCGTTCATCGAAGCCGCCAAACCCGACATCGCGATTCCGATGTATGAAAAAATGATAGAGTTTCTAAACAAAGAGCTAGGCAAACCTATTCAATGCGGCGAATTCGGTGCAGATATGAAAGTTGCGTTACTAAACAACGGCCCAGTAACCATCGTAATAGATTCGAAAAACAGAATATGAAACTGAGATTAGAAAAAGTTACTATTCACTCATTCACTCATTCAATCATTCAAAATTAAAACATGTCCATCCAGGAAGCACAAGACCAGGTCGATCAATGGATCAAAACCTACGGCGTAAGATATTTTTCCGAATTAACGAATATGACGATCCTGACCGAAGAAGTCGGCGAACTCGCGCGTATCATGGCGCGTACGTACGGCGACCAGTCTTTCAAGAAATCCGACTTGGGAAAAGATTTGGGGGATGAAATGGCCGATGTGCTGTGGGTACTCATCTGTCTCGCCAATCAGACAGGCATTAACCTCACCGAAGCATTCGAAAAGAACCTGGCCAAGAAAACAGACCGTGACAAAGACCGGCACAAGCAGAATACCAAGTTGCAGTAAACCGCTAAAAACAGAATAGGCCCGGAAATCCGGGCCTATTCTGTTACTTATTTTCCGAAATGATAATATTAAATATCCAATAGCAAGCGGGTCGGATCTTCGAGCAGCTGCTTCACGCGAACCAGGAAGCTTACAGAATCCTTACCGTCTATCGTACGGTGGTCGTATGACAATGCCACGTACATGATCGGGCGAACGACTATCTGACCATCTACAACAACGGGACGCTCTACGATATTGTGCATACCGAGGATCGCAGACTGTGGTGCATTGATGATCGGAGTAGAAAGCATTGACCCGAATGTGCCACCATTGGTGATCGTGAATGTTCCACCGGACATTTCGTCAAGTCCAAGTTTACCATCACGCGCACGAACCGCCAACCGAACGATCTCTTTTTCGATCGCAGCAAACGACAGCGTCTCGGCATTGCGGATAACCGGTACTACCAGTCCGCGCGGCGTAGAGACAGCCACGGAAATATCAGCGAAATCGTTGTATACCAGCTCCTCGCCATCGATATAGGCATTCACAACCGGGAAGTCTTTCAAAGCAACGGTTACCGCCTTCACGAAGAA
>CBIHPQ010000369.1:0-6926 GCA_966211825.1 uncultured Dyadobacter sp.
ACAACACCGCCAGTCCCGCAAAAAGCGCGATGATCAGCAGCCAGTTCTGCGTGCCCGTGCTGGGCGAAAATAATGGAAACACGGTGATCACGCCCATAAAGCAACCTAATGCGACGGCAAGTAGTCGGATCATCCTCAGGATCCGGCGCCAATAGAGCGTTTGCTCCACCTGCTCGCTCTTCTCATGCCGGAGCGAATACCGGTCGATCCACACATCCAGCAACACCGACCGAACAGCCCCGTAGTACCCCGCCAGCATGAAGAATATAATGGTCGTAACCAGGAAAATCAGGTTCATCTTTTCGGTTTTTTACCAGGTTGGGGTTTGAGCGGCTTGTGTTCGCCGGCTTCTTTGGCAGCGGCGGCAGCTTTGAGGCGGCTGAATTGGAACAGCAGGACACAAATGATGCTTAACAGTAAAAGCCAGTAGCTTTCGAAAAGCCCGGCGCGCCGGAATTCGAGCACCCAAAGCACAAGAAAACCGAATGCGAGGGCCAGGAAAATCGTCCGGATAAGTTTGGAATTCATTAATGAAGGTTCTTCTTAAACACTGGGGGCCGCGGCCCGTTTCTTGTCAATGATTTTCAAAGATACACAGATTGCGCCAAAACGATCATCGCTGGATTAATCTTCGTTTCAACGCAGAATAAACCATACATAACTCGGCCATTTTGCCTAAAATAGCTAACTTGCAAGGATTGCCGTGCAATTCAGGGCCGACACTTGAATTGTAAAATTAATTCTTGAAAAAATATCCTTTATTACTATGAGCGAAACGACAAAACGCTTTGCACCCGGTGTTGTAACCGGCGATGGAGTTAGTGAAATTTTCCGCCATGCCAACGAAAACAATTATGCCCTTCCGGCAGTTAACGTGGTAGGTACCAACTCGGTAAATGCGGTCCTGGAAACAGCCAAAGCGGTTAACAGCCCTGTCATTGTTCAATTTTCGAATGGCGGCGCTATATTTTATGCAGGAAAAAGCCTTTCCAATGCCAACCAGCAGGCGGCTATCGCAGGCGGTATCTCGGGTGCAATGCACGTACACCAGATGGCGGCATTGTACGAAGTTCCTGTGATCCTCCACACCGACCACTGCGCGAAGAAATTGCTTCCGTGGATCGACGGTTTGCTGGATGCCGGCGAGCGTTATTTCGATCAATACGGTAAGCCTTTGTACAGCTCACACATGCTCGACCTTTCGGAAGAGCCTATCGAGGAAAACATCGAGATCTGCGCTAAATATTTCGAGCGTATGGCCAAGCTGGGTATGACACTTGAAATCGAACTCGGTGTTACCGGCGGCGAAGAAGACGGTGTTGACAACTCTGACGTTGACAGCTCGAAACTCTACACCCAGCCTGAGGAAGTAGCATTCGCTTACGAAGAACTTTCTAAAATCTCCCCTAACTTCACTATTGCAGCTGCATTCGGTAATGTTCACGGGGTTTACAAGCCAGGTAATGTGAAATTGGAGCCGAAAATCCTTCGCAACTCACAAGAGTACATCAAGCAGAAATTCGGAACCGGCGACCTGCCTGTTAACTTCGTGTTCCACGGAGGATCAGGCTCATCCCGCGAAGAGATCCGCGAGGCGATCGAATACGGTGCGATCAAAATGAACATCGATACCGACATGCAATGGTCGACCTGGGAAGGTGTTCTCAACTATTACAAAGCAAAAGAAGGCTACCTGCAATCACAACTCGGCAACCCCGAAGGCGCAGATTCGCCAAACAAAAAATACTACGATCCACGCGTTTGGCTACGCAAAGGCGAAGAAACCATGATCGCCCGTTTGAAAGTTGCGTTCGAAGATTTGAACTGCATTAATCAGTTGGGATAATCACTTATTGACCCAATAACGAAAATAGCAACCCTCACAGGTTGCTATTTTTTGTTTATTCTGATCTCAATCCTCCACCATCATCCGCTTCCGGTGCGCCACGCCCCAGTCCCGCAGCGTCTTGATCACAATTTTCAGTGAATGCCCGTATTCGGTTAAAGAATATTCCACGACAACGGGGATCGAGTCGTACACAGTCCGTTTTACCAGCTCGTTGGATTCCAATTCCCGCAGCTCTTTCGAGAGCATTTTGTCGGTGATACCGGGTACTTCCTTCGCGATTTGAGAGAAACGCTTATTGCCAAACATGAGGGATATGATAATGGGCAGCTTCCATTTGCCGCTTAGTACTTCCAGTGCATCGCGTACAGGCAGAATGCTTTTCGTGCATTCGCCGAGGGTGTGCGGGTACGGCTCCTTCGTTTTTTCCATAGCTGATTTTTCACTATCCTTTTGTATACTACTTACAAATGTATAGTAAATTTAATTAAGTTTGCATGCCGGTTAATCATTGGCGCACCAAACTTAGATAAAAATGAGCGAGTTAATAGAAAAACTGAATTGGCGTTACGCCACAAAACGTATGAACGGCCAGGCCGTTCCCCAGGAAAAACTGGGCAATATCCTCGAAGCGATCAAACTGGCACCTTCCTCTGTGGGCCTGCAACCTTATAATATCGTTGTCGTTGAGGACAAGGCATTGAAAGACAAGATCTACGAGGTGGCTGCTCCCCGCCAGGCACAGATTCCCGATGCGTCGCATTTACTGGTGTTCGCTGTTTGGGAGAAGCTGACGTCGAAGCATGTGGATGACTTTATCCAGCTTGTCGCTACCACCCGTAACGTAAGCCTTGAATCGCTGTCGGGCTACCATAGCAGCATTAATGGCGGTATTCTCAGCCGCAGTGAAAGTGTGAATTTCGACTGGGCCGCCCGGCAAGCTTACATTGCATTAGGCCACGGACTGGTAGCCGCCGCGACAGAAGAAGTGGACGCCACGCCGATGGAAGGCTTCGATGCCGCCAAACTGGATGAAATCCTCGGTCTCCACGAAAAAGGGCTGCGCAGCGTCGTGATCCTCGCATTGGGCTACCGCGATCAGGAAAAAGACCCGCTGGTGAATGCCAAGAAGGTACGCCGCGCGCATGAAGAACTTTTTATATCGATCTGACATTATTCCTGGCGGAGGACATCGAGAGGGAGTGATAAGGAATTGTCAGGACATGGTCAGGAATGGTCAGGAGGTGGTCAGGATGGTCAGAACGATCATTACAACAAATGACAACACCTGACTAAAAATGACAATACTTGACTAAAAATGACACCCGACCAAAAGTGACTCCGGTCAAAATGTTACCATACAAAAGCACGATATCATGAAAGTCGAAATATGGAGTGATGTAATGTGTCCGTTTTGCTATATCGGCAAGAGGCGCTTTGAGAGTGCGCTGGCGGAGTTTCCGCAACGGGACCAGATTCAGGTGGAATGGAAAAGCTTCCAGCTGAACCCGCAAATGAAAACCGAACCTGGCAAGGGCATTAACGAATATCTGGCCGAAACCAAAGGCTGGACGCCCGATTACGCGCAACAAATGAATGACCATGTGACCAACATGGCTGCGGAAGCAGGTTTGGAATACAATATGGACAAAGCGGTACTGGCCAATTCGTTCGACGCACACCGCTTTTTGCAGTTTGCCAAAACAAAAGGGCTGGGTGATGCGGCAGAGGAACAATTGTTCAAAGCCTACTTTACCGATGGCAGGAATACGGCCGACCATGATACGCTCGTTGAACTGGGCACAGCTATCGGCCTCGACGGTGCGGAACTGCGGGCCGTACTTGAAAGCACGCGTTTCAGCGAGGATGTTCGCCGGGATGTGTATGAGGCGCAGCAGGTAGGCGCCCGCGGCGTGCCGTTTTTCGTGCTCGACCGTAAATATGCGGTGTCGGGCGCTCAGCACACCGAAACTTTCCTCGGCGCATTGCAGCAGTCATTCGCCGAGTGGGAAAAGGCTAATCCCAAGCCGCTTGTGAGCCTGGCCGATGGCGCAAACTGCACCGTCGACGGGGAATGCAACTAAGCTAAAACGATCTAGTAAAAAGCGGCATGTCGGTCCTCCGGCGTGCCGCTTTTTTGTTGCGCGCCGCAACCCTGGTACGGTTCTATAAGTAAAGTCCACAGCGTGGGTCTGGAATGTCATGTATTTTGTGCTAATTGCGACAATTCGTTGTACGAATAACAGCATCCAAACCGCCGCTATCAGCACTTTACACCCGACTATATGCGTTTTCTGGCATTCTTGCTGCTCTTCCTGTCGACGCAACAATTTTCCCACGCCGGGGGGATCAGGGGGCGCATTACTACAAAAACTGGTGAAGCACTTCCCTATGCGGGTATCGCCGTGAAGGGCACCAGCAGCGGGACGATGGCCAATGAGGAGGGCGAATACGAGTTCAGCCTCGCGCCCGGCAATTATGAAATCATTTTCCAATATCTGGGTTTCAAAAGCACTTCCAGAACTGTAACCGTTGGCAATGATTTTGCAGAACTGAATGTGTCCATGGAAGAACAGGCGCTGAGCCTGCAAGAGGCCACGATCGGACAGGGCAAGGAAGATCCCGCGTATACGATCATGCGCCGCGCGATCGCGAAGGCGCGCTTCCACCAGTTGCAGGTGAGGGGCTATACCGCCAAAGTGTATTCCCGCAGCACCGGCGTCGCGACCAAAATCCCTTTTTTACTTCAAAAACGGTTGAAAAAAGAAGGCGTCCAGCAAGGTAAGGCCATTCTCAATGAAAGCGTCGCGGAGATCAAATACCGCCGGGCTAATAATTACAGCCAACGCATCATTTCCACCCGCAACAGCCTCGATAACAGCATTCCATCTCCCAACGAATACATTCTGGCCAGTTTGTACAGCCCGGAGATCGCCGGCACCATTTCGCCGCTTTCGCCCAAGGCCTTTGCCTATTACAAGTTTGAATATGAAGGTTATTTTGAAGAAAGAGGTCAGCTTGTTAATAAAATAAAGGTTATTCCAAAAGCATATGGTGAGGGCGTGTTCCGGGGAAGCCTGTTTATTCTTGAAGACCGCTGGGCCATTCATAGCTACGACCTGCAAACTACTACGAGCGGTTTGAACATTGCCGCCAAGCAGATTTTCAGTCCCGTGCAGGGCGTGTGGATACCGGTCAATCAGCAGTTCCGGCTAAGCGGTAGCTACCTGGGCTTTGCCGGGGAGTTCCGTTACCTCGTTTCACTCACCTATGAAAAGCTCGATGTAGACCCCGGTTTAAGGGAAGACATTGTGATTGCCGACCACAAAAAGGAAGAAACCCCGAAAGTGAAAGGCGGCAAGGACCTCGAAAATCTGATTCAGGCACAGAAAGAATTTTCAACCAAAAATTTCAGGAAACTTACCAGACAATACGAGAAACAGCAGAAGAAAGAGCAAAAAGAACAGCTTGGAAATGATCGGCTGGTGCGGCAGGATTCCATTGTGATCGATTCCATGGCCAACAAACGCGATACCACCTACTGGCAGGCATTACGGCCCATTCCGCTCACGAAATCGGAGGTTTCCAGCTATGTCACCCAGGATAGTATTAAAGTGGTGAAAGATTCGCTGAGGGTCAAAACCAAGCCTGATTCCACCCATTTCAAGCCCATACATATTCTTCTTGGCAACACCTATGCGTTGGGCAACCGCAATAGTTTGTATTTCAAAAGCCCCCTGCTTTCGATCAGCTATAATTCTGTGGAGGGCAATGCGATCAACTTTATTACCGAATGGCAGAAACGCTGGGGCAAATCCTCGTACGTGAGCGTGCGGCCGCTCGTGCGCTACTCGTTCGGGCGCAAGAAACTTTATGGAAACCTGGAAACCAATATTGGGAACAACCGCTGGAACCTGTCACTTTCCGGTGGGGAAATGGCTTCGCAGATCAACAATCGCGAGCCTATTCCACCATTACCTAATAGCATAGCCGCGCGGTTTTTCGATCGGAGCCTCATGAAGGTCTACCAAAAACAATATGGCCACATTCAATACACGCTTCGCAATATCGGCGATGTGCTGAGCCTGAATGCAAGTCTGGATTTCGAGCATAGGAAGGAACTGTTCAACCAGGAAAGCGCCCGGCCGATCATTTTTTGGAGCCAATTCGGGTTTACGCCCAACCGGCCAATTAACAGCGAGCTGGACAACACTGGTTTTGAAGACCATAATGCATGGATTCTCGACGTTACTGCCACATTGCGGCCGTGGAGAAGGTACCTGATCCGAAATGGCGAAAAACGGTATTTGCGAAGCCGTGGCCCGTCATTTAGTGTCAATTACAAGAGTGCGCTAGGCTTTTTGGGCGACTCCGACTATTCATTGCTGCAAGCTACGGTCCGTCAGGATCTGAGCCTCGGGCCGCGGAGTAATCTGGAATATCTGGTCAATGCAGGCGGCTTTTTCAATACGAGAACACTCTATTTCCCGGATTACCAGCACTTTATGGGAAACGAGTTTTTCTTCCAGTACGTCTACCCGCCCGATCAGTTCCGGATGCTGCCCTATTACCTGTACAGTACCTCGAAATGGTTTATGCAGGCGCATTTAACCTGGACCATGCAGCATTTTCTGCTCACCCGCGTACAAGCGTTGCGCGTGACGGGCATTTCGGAAACGTTGCAGCTGCATTACCTGCGCGTGCCCACCATGCGCAATTACTCCGAAGCGGTTTACGGAATCGATAATATCATGCGGATCATCCGGTTGGAGGCCGTTGCGCAATTCCATGCCGCGAAATTTCAGGGAATGGGCTGGCGCATCGGTGCCTCCTTCAAATTCGGACGATAATTATTTCACTTTTACAGCCTTGAAACGCGGCGCAGTATTCGGAACCGACGGCCAAACATTGTTATCTGTGTCAATATCAGCCATTCTCTGGCTAGGGTCGATCACGATCTGCTGGATATCGGCCAGGTTGCGGTCTATCGGGAATGAGTACTCGGGATAAGTCCAGCCCCAGTCGGCCATTATTGTGGTTTTGGAATACCATTTCTCATTCTTCTCCCCCCGCATGATTT
>CBIHPQ010000370.1:0-6870 GCA_966211825.1 uncultured Dyadobacter sp.
ATTGGTAACATCCTGTGTATTAGTGTATAGGGTGAAAATAAAAAAGGTAGAAAATCGGTGCCTTTCAGACGAAAGGTTGTCGAAACATTCCGAGCGGAGATTGCCACCGCAGACCAAATCGAACATACGCTGCACATTTCGCAGACAGAGCTCCGCCGTCTCAACCGGTGGTACTTCAAGCATCGCTTAAAGCTATATCTATTTCTTGAATCATTTATTCAGACTATGGAAAAGAAAACTGATGCGTCATATCCGAAAACCCTGGAATAAAGGCTTTTGGGAACCGAAAAGAAAAACCGGTTCCTGCGGTTTAAATCCGAAGCATTCGAAACTGCCATACATATCGCGGAAGAGCAATTCAACATTCCGATCCTAAAAAAGTCTGGTATCAAGCAACCGAGAAGCTGACCCTTCGCTACCCGATCACAGGTATGGAACAGCTGACTAAATTGTTTGGGTTATCAAGACAAGCCTTGTATGCGGCTGCCAGGCGTCGGAAGAAGAAATGCTTCGAGCAAACCCTTATCCTCGGCGAAGTCCGGCGGATTCGGCGTCAGATCCCTGGAATTGGAACTGCGAAATTGCACGATTTGATGAAGGATTTTGTGTGCGGCCACGAGATCAAACTGGGGCGCGGTAAGTTACATGAACTACTGAAAGACAATAATTTATTATCGCAAAGAAAAGACAAACGCGTCAGGACGACCAATTCTGAGCACTGCTATTACAAATACCCAAACCATGCTAAGAACCTGATACCCAAACGTTCCAATACGCTTTGGGTCGCTGACATAACTTATATCCCACTGGGTTCACACTTCGTTTATCTATCGGTGATCCTGGATGCCTACTCCCGCAAAATTGTCGGCTGGCACCTGGACAGAACGATGCAGGCCCAAGGATCAGTGTAAGCCTTAAACATGGCTCCCTGGGCGTTGATCAGGTCACCTACTCGGTATGGCTTAAAATTCAGGATTATTACGCCTCCGGCGAAATTGGCCAAGCTACTCTGAAGGGTCAGTCCGATCGCCAGATCAGCCGCACCTAATACGCCTACAAACTATGATGTCTCTATCCCCACAATCCCGGCAATAGACAGCGGCAGCATCACGTTCAGAAGTACTATCCGAAACGAGTTCAAAAATGGCTGAACATCCCTTTCGATCTTGCGATTTTCCATGAAACTGCTCAGAAGGTGCTGACCTTGCCGATCACGATCCTACCCAGAATGGATGCCGACTATTGCTAACAGGATTTTGCCGCCGTCAAGGTCGCCAAAAAAACTGCGCGCACCTTCAATATTTTGTAATCCATATTTTTGTACGGTTAAATTATAAACTGGTGTGTTGCCGTTCGCGTTTTCGGCTGCATCTGACTCTTTTCCCCCGGTTTAGAACCAGTAGTTGGGACCGGGGTCGTTGCGTCATTAGAATGTTGTCGCTCGATGTAGCACATGATCAGCAATAAGCTGATAATTAAGTACAAGATGATTTTCATTAACAGGTTCAATATAAAAAATGAGGGCTTTTCCAATGTGGTAAGTAGCTGCCGGAGCTGGGGCCTGGACTTTCAGGCGGTTGTCGACCAGTTCAACCTCTTCCACATTGCCTATTGCGAGCGCTATTTTCTCGGTATCTGCCTGCGCTGCAACCTCCCCTTCAAGTATGGCCGTATCGGCGGAAACTTTTACCGAAAAGTTATTGTAGCCGAGCCCGAGTGATTTGACGTGCGCCAGCAGTTCACTTGCGCGAAGCGGCTCGGCCTGGTGGGCCGAGACCGCCACTTTTGCTTTTTAAATACTTTCTCCCTAAATCCTTTAATGAATGATGAAAAGTTGTTTAAGTTGAAAAATCTGAATCAATCTTTCCGTCTTTCAACCAGGTCTCCAAGCTGGCGAGCTGGTTGAAGATACGGGTATTATTTTGCAACCATCACTTTGAATGCCTGAATTTTACCATCAATACGTTTCACGGAAACCGTATAAATACCGGCGGGTAATTGGCTGACATTGACGCCTTGCGCAACTGAGCGCGTAGATCTGAAAACCCGGTCGCCCTTAGCGTTTAGTATGGATAGCTCCTTAATTTTCCCCTGATCCAGCCCTTTCACGTAAAGCATATCCGTTACCGGATTAGGAAAAACTGTTACCTGCTTACCAGCTGAGAACGAAACGTGCTGGATGCGACTGAAAGCGAATGTCAGATCCGAATCGACCATGCGCAGGCGGTAGAAATTATCGCCGTCGAACGGCGCTGCGTCGGTAAAATCATACTTTTTCAGGGTGCTGCTCTCCCCATGTGAGCGCACGGTACCGATCGAGGACCAGGTCTTGCCATTCATACTACGCTCGATTTCAAAACGGTCGCTGTTGGTCTCCGTGGCCGTCGACCAGTTCAGCAGCACGCCATTGTCCAGCGCTTTTGCGTTGAAGCTAATCAGCGTTACTGGAAGCGAGTAATAGATCCCGGCATCAACGTTCATATTGAATTCATTGTCAGCCAGCGTAATTACCACCGTTTTTCCGTTCGCGTTTGCATCACTGTTGCCCGCATCATTCAGGGTGCCGTTAGCAGACGAAAATAGGTAGCCCGATGGCAGGCCACTGAAACCGACCACGTAAGAGCCCGCCGTTAGATTCGGGAAGCTGTAAAAGCCGCTTATATCGGTAGTTGTAGTAGCCAGGCTGGTTACCCCATCTGCCGCAAACAAGGTTACTGTGATCCCGCTCACGCCCATTTCGGACGCCTCCTGGATGCCGCTATTGTTGGTATCATTCCACACATAATCTCCCAGGCCCGATTTGGCCAGCGGCTGGCTGCAATTGATGCTGTTCAAATTCACGGTTACGACTTTGGTGATACAATCCCCAAGCGTGATAATGCACTGGTAGCTGCCATTACTGGCGGGTGTATAGGAGCCGAAGACAATGTCTTTTGAAGTGGCGATTACCGGGCCGCCATTAAAGGTCCAGGAATAAGCCGCGTTGGGAATCTCTTCGACGCTGAGCGTATAAGCCTGGTCAAGGCACGGTTGTGCAGAATTGGTTACGTAAACCGCTACCAGCGGCTTGACCGATACCTGTGTTACAGAAGTCTTTCCGCATTGGTCGGTGATCCGGACGTCATAATCCGTATCTGCCGACAGCCCACCGGCGGTATAGTTGTTGGGTACGGCGCTGCTGATCACCGTGTAGGTAGTTTCAGTTACTTTTTTCATTTCCAAAAGGAACGGGCCGAAGCCTGAAAATTCAAAAACAGCGATACCCGTTGCCGCGGTGGCGGTGCAATTGATGCCTAGTTTTTTGACTACCACGGGCAATGAACCTTCGGGTTGGATGGTCAGCTCCTTGGTCGCTTCCATATTGGGCTTGCCACATCCGGACAAATTCACGATAGCCTTTAAAATGTAAGTTCCGGGGGCCATGTTAGTGAAGCTTCCCGATACGTTTGAGGCAATGACCGTCGTTCCCTGCAAAAGTTGGAAACTCACTGGCTGCACGCCGTTAAAATCCAGATTGGCGGTTATCGTACCGGCCCCGCCGCAAAGCTGGGTAGTTGAGCCATCGAGGTCAAAAACAAGTCCTTGTGTTGATGCGGGGATGTTGACCGGTACTTCTGTTGGTGGGCATGCAGGGTCTGTAGGCGTAAATACGATTTTATAAGCCCCGGGAGGGATCTGCCTGAAATGCATTGAGCCGTTGGAGACATTATAGTATGCAGCATTTGCCACAAATGCATTGGTGGCCGCGTTGACCAGCTTCATTTGGGACACATCCTGGCTTGGTACGAAACCGACAACCTGTACCGATAGATTGACAGTTCCCGCGGCATTTACACAATTGATATCGGTATTGTAATAGGCTAATTGCGTGCCACTCGAAGGCACAGGTGTTGTGACGGTTTTGGTTAAATTATCACCACATCCATCCGTAACTGTATAGATGTAATGATGGGCGGTAGGAAACGAATAGATAGTGGTCGAATTGTAGACAAAAGACTGGTTGGTGCCTGGCACTGGATTGCCATTTGCATCATAACCCTGAACTGAAACATTGTATGGTGCAGCCCCGTCGTAGATGTTCAGGGCAAGGTTGACATTGTCAGCGACCGTGCAGCCCACATGGACAGCGGCATACGATTTAACATCAAACTTTTGTAAAGGGAGACACTCGATGGTCTGCTGACCACAGATTGAGGTCGTCCGCACGAGCATGTTTTGAGCAGTTGTCGGAATTTGCAGGTTGAGGTCCGCGGAACTATTGACAATGAAGCTTTTATCCGGGGAGGCCGATGTAGGCACCGTGCACGGGTCCGTCGAAGAGACATACCAGATGTCAACTGTGTATCCCGAATTACTAGGGCTTATGGCAGTATTATCACTGGACCTTTTCAGGTAAGCAGTTATAAAAGCAGTGCTGCATGTGAAATACTGGTAATCTAAAAAAAGTTTCGCTTCCGGGTATATTGGCTGCACGTCCACCGACTGGGTAACAAAGTTGTTGCACGCATCTTTCACACGCACCTGGTAAACGCCAAAGGATGGCGCATTAAAAGTGTTGGAGGTTGAATAGGTAAAGTTCGCATCTGGCTCGGCAGCGTTGCCTGATAATAGGAACGCATACGTAAGAGGCGCTTTACCGCCGGTAGCCGTTGCCGTGATGATCGCGCTGCCGCTACTGGTCGAGCACACATTGGTAACAGTCGGCGTCAAACCAATTGGCGTATAGGTGTCTGCCACGCTGGCTGTCACATCGGCTGTTACGCTTCCACAGGTAATGCGGATGGTATAGCTACCTGCGGGCAGGCCGGTGAAGTTGTTGGAACTTTGGGCCGTGGTCTGGTAGCCACCTGTGGCCGGTCCGGAAATGATCTGATACGTAGCTGATGGCTCGGATTCGGCGCTGGAATGAACCAGGATCTGCCCGGACGAAGGGCAGCTGGCGGCTGTTACATCGGCCGACGTAGCCGTGATCGATGACGGGCATTGCGCGTAGGCGGTCAGGCCCAGCAGGGCCAGACAAATAACCAGATAGTTTTTGCGATGATGAAGTAATCCCTTAAAAATCAGGGTTGAGAAAAGGTGGGTAGCATACCAGCTGCGACCGTCCGGACGCGGTAAAATTAACCCTTTCGCTGAGGCGAAGGGAAGAAGGGGATCATAAACCATTGAATTGTAAAGTAGAGGTTATAAAAGATGAAAGAACTTGGGATTAAGATTAAAAGGTGATGGCATATCCGAAGCCTCGATATATTTCAATAAATTATCCGATTCAATTATTATTGCATTTTTAAATGCTGCGCAACAAACTCTTGGAGTCCAACTCTTACAACGGCGTATTTATCAATAATTGCGATCGAATTCATTCTGAAAGTAGAGAGGTAGGTTATTAAATATATCTTTCTTGTTGATTAAGCGTCAAGAATTTGACAATACAAAGATCAGGCTCTTTGGGCCCTCATGAAATCGCACAAAATGAGTGTTTTTCTCAGTCAGAGACGGTAGCTTTCTACTACGTTCATGGTAGATATGGAACCCGGGACTTCCTGTATCTTTGCCAAAATTCATTTCCTTTTTTATGTACAACAGAGCTAATACTTCGCCAGACAGTATCGTGTTGGTAGACGACCATGTTCTGGTCTCCGAAGGATTTCGAGGGCTCTTATTGCGAATGCAGCCCCAAGATTACTTGATTGATGTTTTTTCTACTGTCGATGCCGCCGCCGCAACACTGAAAGCAATGAGGTACCAAATTCGGATCACCGACCTGGTCATTCCTGGTCAGAACGTGATAAGTTTTATCACTGCCTGCCGCGACAGGTATCAGTAGCTGGTCATCCTGGTCGTCAGCAGCTCGATCGATGCAAATGGCATAAGGGCCTGCTTTGTGGCCCGTGCGAACGGATATCTGAGCAAGGCGGTAAGCCCGGCTGAGGTCAAACTCGCGTTGCAGTATACGCTGGCAGGAAAGAAATTTGTAAGTGCTGATCTGGCCGGAAAGCTTGCAGACAATATCTTCTCTACAGGAAATACGGTACTGACTCTCATGGAACGAGAGGTGCTTTCATTGATCGACGCAGCCAAAAGAACCCGAGAAATTGCGGATATACTCTTTATTAGCCCGATTACTGTCACGACGCATAAAAGGAATATCATGAGAAAGCTTAACCTTTATTCTGTTTCAGAGTTGGTCAGGTACGTGTTCAACAACAATCTATTTTAACTCTTAGCGATGGGTTTGCTAGCTATATAAGTGTCCCGAAACTACAGGCATTAAAGTTAGAGAATATCGCTTAGTAACGGACTGCGACTTTGCTATCGAACCGACCGCTCATTGAGTTTTTGGGTCGATTATATAAAGTAATATATCATGGAGTTGGAAAATTCATAAATTCAGATTGATGTAAGCAGTGCTTACAAGTACATTTTAGGATATTTAACGGTATGTGAGAATGGTGCTTGGCGAAGGAGGGCAATACCCGCTCCTAAAGTTTCTAGTGGACGAACTTACCGGCAGTTTTTTCGAGAACGAGCTGACCTGGTTAAACAGATTGGTGATTTTGTACCATAACCGAAGGACGTCGTCGATTCGCGACGACGAAGATACCTTCCTGTTAGATTTCATCTCGAAAAACCATAACGTGTGTTCTATGGAAGTTTTATGGCCAAAGGCTATCCAAGAATCTGCACAAAAAACCAAACAACGAGTAGATTACCTGTTAATGAAGAACCCCGCCTTGGTCGAAAACCTTCTTCGCCGGCAGGACTATGGTTCACCAAAGGCTAGGTTTGAGACAATAGCAGAAATTTATAAGTGGTGTAGGCTTCCCATTTTTAGAGGGGCTGTGATTTAGACTTGGTTGTTAATTGTAA
>CBIHPQ010000371.1:0-6868 GCA_966211825.1 uncultured Dyadobacter sp.
GACTGCGCCCGGCTTCATGCGCTTGTAACGCTCGTAAGCTTTCACGGCATTAGCATAATCCCCTTTCTCGTAATATACTTCTGCCACATACAATGCGACATCGTCAAGCTTGGTATTGCCGCGCTGCGCACCGAGGATACGCTCGCCGTAGGCCAGCAACTCGTCAAACTTTTTGAGCTGGTACAACGAAGAAATAATCCAGTTGGGAGCTTCATTCTTATAATAAGGATGTTCCTCGATCCGCTTGAAGTCCTGGTATGCTTCCTCGAAGTTGTTTTTCTGGTAGTTGATCACCCCTGCGTAGAAAGAAGCATCGCCCGCATGCTCGAAACCAGCCTCATTTTTTACCTGGTTGAACAACGGAAGTGCGAGCTCAGGTTTATTCGTATTATAATACGACATGGCGAGCCGGTAGCTGCTTTCCGCTCTCCCCACTCCCGCCCCCGGCAGATCTACCGCCTTTTCGAGATAGGTAATGGCTTTTTCGTAGTTACCGCTCTCATAATAATACTTACCCAGGTCACTGTAAATCAGCTGCGCTTTGGGATGTTCCGCGTGGTTCTTGACGAATCTGTCAACCTGCACTTCGGCCTCGGGATAGTTGAGATACAGGCCTGTTACAGCCACGTAATATTCGGCCGTAACCTTATTATAGTCACTCGTACTGAGCAACTTGTCCTGCGTATTCAGGAATTCGCCGAATTCCTGCCTTGCAGCCACGTAATTGGACTTTGCATAATATTCGAGGCCGTTGCGAAAGTGTGCTTCCGGCTCCGTAATACTGAGCGTATTCTGGGCTACTACGGAAGACGCGCCTACACAAAAAAGCATTCCGAATGTGGAGGCGCTGCGTTTAAAAACCATAGATACTGAGTTGGTGGAGTTTTGAATTAAGTTTTTGTGGTCTGCCATATCCTGACAAAAGAATATTTCGGTTCGCACTTACCGCTTAAAATAGTTTGCTATCTAACGAAATGCGTCCTAAAACCGTATACGTTCGCTTGCCTGAAATAAGCCAAACGCGCTAAAAAAGCACATTATGACGTATCAACGACCCATTAAAATCCCCGTGCATGGCATCGAACCGCGAGGCTACCGCACTGGTGAAGTCGTCGTCCATACATGCTTCAAGCTCGTCCGTAGAAGCAACTTCGTAATCATCGATTTTGTAAGTTTGCTCGTACATGCCCGACTCGATTCTAATAATGTACTTGCTGTTCCATTGGTAAAGGCCAATCTTGAATTTGGGGTTAGGGATGTCCTTAATGTAGCGCATAACTGGTGTTTACTTACTATTACTAATTATATGTCATTCAGATTCAATACATTAATACAGCTATTTTTTTTAGTACTAATATTGCTAAACTGTACAAGCCAGAGCAAAAAGGATGCTGCCGATTTTTTTCTTAAAGGCAACCAGGCTCTTGGTCAAAAGAACTATGCCGAGGCATTAAGGCTGTACGACGAAGCGATTGCCAAAAATGCAGATTTTTCAGACGCCTATCTCAACAAGGGAATAACTTTGTTGAAATTGGGGCGCCCCGAAGATGCCTTCGAGGTTTTGACAGAAGCGATCACCGTCGACCCTACATTAACACAGGCAAATCTCGTGCGGTCCGAGGCAGCACTGGATTTGGGTCGTAGGAAGGAGGCCCGGGCGGATTTACTTCAAATCGAAAAGCAATACCAGGATTCTACCCGCTTCCACCTCGTCAAAGGAAACCTGCTCGACGCCGAAGGTAATCCTTCGCTCGCCATCCCGGAATATGATACTGCGATCCGCCTAAGCAAGACGAACATCGAAGCTTATGTGAACCGTGGTGCGGTATATTATCGGATGGGCTCTTATACCGAGGCCAGGCTGGATTTTGAAACGGCCGTCGCCCTGGATCCTGCCCAGCCACAGGCGTTGAACAACCTCGGCCTTATTGCCTCGAAAAACAAGCAATGGCCGGAAGCCATCGCCTATTTCGACCAGGTGCTGGGCCGTGATCCTGCCGAGCCCTATTCACTCAACAACAAGGCATACGCATTGCTCCAAACCGGCAGCGGAGAAGAAGCCCGCGCACTCATCGAAAAATCCCTGGACAAGTTGCCGAAAAACGGCTATGCATTGCGCAACCTGGGCATTTATTACCAACAAAAAGGAAATGGTACCGAAGCGCTTAATGCATTCAGGAAAGCGATCGAAATTGCAGAACCTGTCGAATTGCTCTACGGTTTGACCGGGCAGGCCTACTTCGCACAAAAGAACATCGCAGAGGCGTGCAAGATATGGAAGCAGGGAATCGTGCTGAAAGATTCCCTGGCCATGGCAGAAGCCGCTAAATTCTGTCACTAACCGCAGGCTCATTGAAGCGCGCGTTTCAGCGCTTTCCAGGCCCTTGTGTTTTCAACGGGATCGGTGAAGCCTTCGAGCAGAGCGATCCCGTTGAATTCGAGAAAATCCTTGATGACACCATCCGATTCTTCATGATTTGAAGCCCGGAAATATGCAATTCCGGAATCCTCGCAGGTGCGCTGCGCGGAAAACGAATGCCTGGTCTCGAAATAGGTTTCCAATTCAGGCAAATTCCCGGGACCGTCTATCATGCGAAAAATGTTACCGCCTGCATTGTTGAGCACTACAATTTTCAGGTTTTGCGGCAGGTTATCAATCAGCAAGCCGTTCCGGTCGTAGAGGAACGCGACGTCGCCCGTTACCAGCAATGTAGGCTTCGCATTCACCTTCGCCGCTCCTATCGCCGTGCTCACACAGCCATCGATCCCACTCGTTCCCCTATTGGCGTACACCCCCGACCACCGGTTTTCGGTAGCCAGCACATTGGCGTATCGCACCGACATGCTGTTGGCAATATGTAACTGATATTCAATATTTATACACCTAAATATTGAATCTAATAAAGTTAAATCACTGAACAGTGTTAGATTTCTCAGTAATTCTTGCTTTTTAAGCTTTGCATTATGCTCATTTTGCTGCCATAATGCATGGAATGCTGTGTCATGCTCCAAGTCAGCATTCTCGACAAACGACTGATAATCAAGTTTTTCAAATAAATTTTCAAAGAAAGTCGCTGCTTTTCCGGGAATATCTCTCGTTACAGATTGGAACGGGTCGGCCAGAAAAGCATCTTCTCCGATGTGCCAGTGGTATTTCGGGGGATTTTTGCGGATGAACAGCTTAAATTCTTTCGAAAGGAAGGATTTTCCAAATGTAATGAGCAGATCCGGCCGCAGACTTTCGGCATTTGCTGTGCCTAAAAACAGGTCGTGGTGACGGATAAATTCCCCGCCGGAGAGGTTGGCAATGCAATCGCCCACCACAGGAATCTGCCATTCTTCCGTAATGCGCGTCAACACGGCGTTCAAGGCATCATCGGGCTTGGCCTGGCCGCCTGCTATGAGGATTTTCGGGGCATTTTCCCACTCGTCCAGCAGCTCTTCCCACACAGGCTGCGGCCATGTAGTATCATGTACTTGCTTTTTAATAATCCTTACCTGGTCCGAAATCGCGAATTCCTCGCCGGATATTGGGTAGAACGGCTCCCTGATCGGCACGTTGATATGCACAGGGCCGCCCGGAACGGACGAAGCCAGGTTTATGGCCTCATTGGTAATGCGGTTAATCGCCCAATGCACGTCCGGATGCTGATAATCAGGCGAAACCTCGAAGGAGCGCTTCACATGCTGGCCGAAAATGCCCGTTTGATAAATTGTCTGACCGTCATATTGATGCTGCCATTCTTTCGGCCGGTCGGCGGTCAGTACGAGCAGCGGAATCTGTTGGAAAAACGCCTCAGAAACGGCCGGGGCGAAGTTGTAGGCCGCACTGCCCGACGTGCATATCAAAACCACCGGAGAATCGATTTGCTGGGCCATTCCGAGGGCGATAAAGCCCGCAGAACGTTCATCGATACACACATGCGCCTGAAAGCCGCCATGACGCACAAACGCGAGCGTCAATGCGGCGCTGCGCGAGCCCGGGGAAATTACGACGTGCCGGATGCCCTGCCGGTAGCAGATCTCGGCCATATCGATCAGAGGTTGTAAAATAGCCATGGAAAATTCTCCGTGTCAGAAAATGAAAATAGCCTCCCGAAAGAGGCTATTTAAATAAATTACAAGGTTTGCATTTCGGTATGCATTAACCTAAATAGGTTTTCAAAGCTTTGCTTCTGGAAACATGGCGCAATCTGCGTATCGCTTTTTCCTTGATCTGGCGCACGCGCTCACGGGTAAGGTTGAACTTCTCCCCGATCTCCTCCAAAGTCATCGCATGCTCGCCATTCAGGCCGAAATACAGGGCGATTACGTCTGCTTCGCGCTGCGTAAGTGTGCACAATGCGCGCTGTACCTCTTTGCGGAGCGACTCGTTCACCAGTCCTGAGTCCGGTTTGTCTTCCAGGTCGTTTTCCAGAACGTCCAGCAGGCTGTTTTCCTCTCCTTGTACGAACGGAGCATCCATGGATACGTGCCTACCGGAGATCTTCATGGTATCCACTACCTCTGAAGAAGAAATTTCCAGTACTTCCGCCAATTCCTCCGGTGATGGTTCACGTTCGAAACGTTGTTCCAGCTCCGAGAAAGTTTTGGAAATTTTGTTCAAAGAACCTACACGGTTGAGGGGTAAACGCACGATACGTGACTGTTCCGCCAACGCCTGAAGGATCGATTGACGGATCCACCAAACCGCGTAAGAAATGAATTTAAAACCCCTTGTTTCATCAAATCGCTGCGCTGCCTTGATCAGACCGAGGTTACCCTCGTTAATCAAATCACCCAGTGATAAGCCTTGATTCTGATATTGCTTTGCAACGGAAACCACGAAACGCAGGTTCGCTTTGGTCAAACGTTCCAAAGCAAGCTGGTCCCCATCCCTGATTTTCTGAGCTAACGTCACCTCCTCATCCGGCGTTAGCAAATCCACCTTACCGATCTCTTGCAAATATTTGTCTAACGACTGACTTTCACGGTTGGTAATTTGCTTACTGATCTTTAGCTGTCTCATCTATGTCTTTATTAAGTATGTTATATAACGACGTTTTTACCGTTCCTGCCTACAAGAACACCAAATTACTCTTTTTTGTTCTCAGGCTTTGGTAACAATACTTTGCGTGAAAGGCGGTATTTTCCTGTTTTCTTATCGATTTCGACCAGCTTGACCTGTACTTCTTCCCCTACTTCCAGAACGCCGTCCATTTTCTCCAGGCGCTCCCACTTGATCTCGGAAATGTGCAACAAACCATCTTTGCCTGGAAGGAATTCAACGAATGCTCCAAACGGCATGATTGACTTCACTTTACCGGAATAGATTTCACCGATCTCAGGTACCAGAATGATGCCTCTAACCCGTGCAACCGCTTTATCCATGGAAGTCTTGTCAGCAGAGAATATACTTACGAAGCCTGCGCCATCTTTCTCTTCGATGGAGATCGTTGCGCCGGATTCTTTCTGAATATCCTGAACCACCTTTCCACCTGGTCCGATTACTGCACCGATCATCTCACGATCGATCTTGATGACGATCGCACGTGGTGTATGCGGTTTCAGGTCTGGACGGCTTTCGGTAATGGTTTTGTTCATTTCACCGAGGATGTGCAAACGACCGGCTTTTGCCTGCATCAGCGCTTCTGTCAGTACTTCAAATGAAAGGCCATTTACCTTCATATCCATCTGACAAGCTGTGATACCTTTTTCGGTACCCGTTACTTTGAAGTCCATGTCACCCAGGTGATCTTCGTCACCAAGGATATCGGAAAGGACGGCATATTTACCGGTAGCTTCGTCCGAGATAAGGCCCATGGCGATACCCGAAACAGGTGCTTTGATTTTCAGACCGGAGTCCATCAATGCGAGCGATCCTGCGCAGACAGTCGCCATCGAAGACGAACCGTTTGATTCAAGGATATCGGATACAATACGGATGGTGTATGGGTTATTCTCTTCGCCGGGAAGCACTTTTTTAAGCGCACGCAATGCGAGGTTACCGTGACCCACCTCACGACGGCCAGGACCGCGGTTAGGCTTTACTTCGCCGGTTGAGAAACCAGGGAAGTTATAATGCAGCATGAATTTGCTGTAACCGTATTTCAATGGGGTATCGATGATCTGCTCGTCCTGCTTGGTACCAAGCGTCACAGTCGTCAGTGATTGGGTTTCCCCGCGTGTGAACAGCGCAGAACCGTGTGCATTCGGAAGGAAATCAATTTCAGAAGCAATCGGTCTTACCTGATCCAACGCACGGCCGTCGAGGCGGATCCTTTCGTCGAGTACCAGGCGGCGGGATGCTTCCCACACGAGGTCGTTGAAATAACGTTTCGCGAGGCTTTCGCTGAATGTTTCTTTCTCTTCTTCGGTAATGGTTGTTTTGAATTCTTCCCAAACAGCTTTGAAGCCGTCTTTTCTTACCGTTTTGTTGGTTGAGCCCAACTGCGTTACCGCGTATATCTTTCCATAAGCAAACTCGCGCAAACGCGCTTCAAGCGCATCGTCAGCCGGGTCGCCTACGTATTCTCTCTTTTCAGTTTTGCCAACAGCCGCTTCAAATTCTTTCAAGGCAACACATTGATCCTTGATAACTGCGTGTGCGATTTTCAATGCTTCGATCACTTCCTCTTCGGAAACTTCGCTCATTTCACCTTCCACCATCGCGATGTCATTATACGTCGCTCCTACCATCAGGTCAAGCGTCGCATTTTGCAATGCAGTGGTTCCAGGGTTAATCACATATTGACCATCGATTTTCGCAACGCGTACTTCCGAAACCGGTCCGCCGAAAGGAATATCCGATGCCGCCAATGCAGCAGATGCCGCCAGTGCAGCGAGTGCGTCGGGCAATGCTTCCGCGTCAGCAGAGATCATAAGAATG
>CBIHPQ010000372.1:0-6851 GCA_966211825.1 uncultured Dyadobacter sp.
GACAAGGCGAGCGGGGGAGACGTTACCTTTTGCGACAACTGCACAGGCGGCGCCAAGCCCTACCCTTATGCCGAAAATGGCAATGGATACCGGTGGAGAAAATATGAGCCTTACGAATACAAGGAAAAAGGAGAATTGCCTCAGTCGGACATCAATTCACAAATTATCCGCTACGCCGATGTGCTCCTGATGCTTGCGGAAGCGCAGATCAACACGGGCAAGATCGGCGACGCCCTGCCCTTGATCAATAAGGTGCGCGCACGCTCGGGGGCATTCCCGTACACGACACTCGGGAGCAAGGACGAGGCCATGAAAAAGCTCATGCGCGAACGCCAGCTCGAACTGTGCGGCGAACAGGTGCGCTGGTTCGACCTGATCCGCTGGGGAATCGCCAAGCAGACGCTCAATGCAGAGAAGAAAGCGAAATTCCCGAATTCCAGCCAATCCTTTTTCCAGGACAAACACGTGCTGTTCCCAATTCCATTATCCGAAAAAATCACTAACCCGCTGGTGGCTAAGGATGTGAGTCTTGACTGGAATTGATATGATGGGAGTTTGAGGGCGTACCCAACTCACTCCCCGCGCAGGCTCCTGACCGGGTTGAGCAATGCCACTTTCAGGGCCTGAAAGCCTACCGTCAGCAACGTTATAATTAATGCGCTTGAGATTCCTGCCGCGAAAATCCACCACGAGAGCTCTGTTCGGTAGGCGTAGCTTTCCAGCCAACCGTTTAATACATAGTAGGAAACAGGGACAGCCAGGAGCGAGGCAATGGCAACCAGCACGATAAAGTCTCTCGAAAGCAGGCCCCAGACATTGGTTACCGAAGCGCCGAGCACCTTGCGGATACCGATCTCTTTCCGTCGCTGCTCCGCCAGGAACGAAACCAGGCCGAAAAGACCCAGGCAACTGATAAATATGGCCAGTGTCGTGAAGATCGAGGCGAGCTGGCCGATGCGTTCTTCGGCGCGAAATTTCCGGTCGTATTCGTCGTCAACAAATTTGTATTCAAAAGGGCTTCCGGGATTGTATTTCCTGAATACGGGTTCAAGAGCGGAAAGCGCCCGTCCGACATTGTGTGCAGGATCGAGCCTGATATGGATGAAATCGGCCCATTCTTGCCTCAGTAAAAAAACCGTTGGCCGGACGGGCGTAAAGGGCGACCCGGTAATGACGTCTTCGATGACCCCGATCACCGTGTATTGCAGACCATTCCATTGAATGCCCATCCCGACAGGGTTTGTAATTCCCATAAATTTGGCGGCACTTTCGTTGAGGACAATGCCGAGCGAATCCGTCGAAAAGCGGCGGCTGAAATCGCGCCCCTGCCTGAACCGCCAGCCCACTGTTTTTCCGTATTCGTGCGTAACGCCAGTCGTGCCGAAATCCCCCAACTGGTTGGGATCTTTGCCGGGCCAGCTGAAACTGGCATCATTGCTCCACACATCGTCGACCGGCGAAGACGATTCCGCGACGTCAACTACCGCGCCGGTTCGCAACAATTCCTCGCGCACGACCCCGTAATGCTCGCGCAGGTCGGAGGTGTTCAGGGGAATGGAAACCAGGCCCGACCGTTCGAAACCTGTCGGCCGGTCTTTGGCATGCCGTATTTGCCGCAGCACGACGAGCGTGCCGATAATGAATGTGATCGATATCGTGAACTGAACGACTACCAATGCCTGACGGGGCAATACGGCCGATCTGCCGATTTGAAGGGAGCCTTTCAGCGCTTTCACCGGGTTGAATCTAGACAAAAACAACGCAGGGTAACTGCCGGCAAACACGCCTGTCAGCAATGTAAAACCCAAGCCGATTGCCCAGCTCAGCCCATTTTGCCACGGGAATACCATTTGCTTGTCGGCGATTTGGTTAAATACCGGCAGAAGGAACTTCGCGAGGACCAATGCCGAAATGAAGGCGATTACGGCCATCAGCACCGATTCGAGCAGGAATTGGGAGATGAGTTGCCGGCGCGCCGAACCGACGGCTTTGCGGACACCCACTTCTTTGGCCCGCCTTTCCGAACGGGCCGTCGACAGGTTCATGAAATTGATGCAGGCCAGCAGCAGCACAAAGGCGCCGATCATCCCAAAAAGCCATACAAACTGAATGCGTCCGCGAACCGGAACACCATTTTCCCACTCCGAATGCAAATGCCAGCGGCTCATGGGATTCAAAAAAATCTTCGGATTGGCCCGGGCTTCTTCGCGGGCATGCCGCACTTTTATATCCTCTATTTTCGCGGATACTTTTTCAAAACTGGTGGTCGGGGCGATCTCCACAAACAGCTGAAAGGAATTGTTACCCCAGTTGGTTTCCGAACGCTTCACCCACGGCGTATCTTCCAGGAAAAATTTCCAGGGGAGCAAAAACGACACATCGCGGAATTCGGTGCTGTGAGGGAAGTCCTCATACACGCCGGTAACCCTGAAATGATGCTTGTTATCGACTTTAATAACCTTGTTAATGGGTTCGGAGCGACCGAATAGCGCCTTCGCGACAGATTCGGAGAGCAGAACCGAGGTAGGATCGTCGAGGTTTTTAGCCGTTCCCCGCAGCATTTTCAACGACATCATCTGGGGGAAATCGGGCTCGACGCAGTTTCCTTTTTTCGTGAACTGGTTTCCGCCAAAAGCGAGGATATGGTCCTCTGTCCAGGACGACAACGCAATATGCCTGAAATCACCTCCAAACTCGCTCGCCAATGCATTGCGCAGGGGAAGTGGCGTGGCAATTCCGGTGAAAGTCGTCCCGTTCGCGGTCTGGTGCTGCATCACGCGGGCGAGGCGGTCGTAATGCTGGTGATATTTGTCAAATGACAATTCATCCCATAACCATAAACCAATCAATATTGCCGTAGCCATTCCCATCGAAAGCCCGATTATATTGATAGCGGAAAAAACAGTATTCTGAACCAGGTTACGCCACGCGATTTGAAAGTAATTCTTAATCATATCTGACTTGTATTGGCGATGAATAATCAGTATAGCAAATGGAATTCTTTGCACTTAACAACTATCATAGCAAATAACAGGCCTAACTTAGGAACATTTCACGATGGTGCCGAATCGCACTATACGCGTTCTTTAAAACGCTCTTCATGTTCGGAAACGAACGGTTAAATGTTCAATCACGAACAGTTAAAAGGAATTTAAATCGTGATGTAATTACTATTCAAAACCTTCCTAATTAAAAGAACGCCTGAATTCCAGTGGAGAGAGGCATTGTTCAGCACAATATCGAGTGCTGCCTCCGCCCTAATGCGCCCTAACCCGCGTAAAGCACCTGTGATAAACCATATTTTGGGAGCAGCGATTTGCGCTACGCCTGCATTTTCATTCTCTTGTATCATTTTATTCCTGACATTTAATGCAGGTCAAAGGTCAGAATACCCGATAGGTTTATCCGTTTTTTTAAATTCCATGCATGGTGCAACGGTCACAACCATTTCCGGGGTCTTTACAGATCATTTCGGAAACTTATTCAGATCATATGCTTAAACTCACCCCTTTTGTAGCGCTCCTGTTATTTGGTATGGCGGGCTGCAACGTAGCGGAGACACTCAATCCTAACCGGGAGAATTTTGAACGGCAGGTTGTGAATTGCGGCAGAGACACTTCATTTGTCATCGAAAATAAGGGTGTCGCCAGCTCTGCGGCCTTTCATATTGAGGGTGATCTGAGCCACGACGCAAGGCTGCTCTGGTCTTATCAACCCCTCGATACGCTGAACCCTTCATCGGAAATCCCGACTTACGCGATGAAGATCGCCCTTCCCGCAGGCAAGGTGAATGTCAGCGATGAGAAGGATTATTACAGTAAAAAGCTATACGTCAGATACATCCCTTCAAATGATTCCACGTCAGGCAATCTGACGGTGAAAATCAAGATCTGACAGAACTTCCTGATCAGCCTTATCACTTATCCTGCCCATATCCGGAACGGTCGGCCACGACCTTCCGGATATTTGAAAATCAACTCGTATCTTCTAATTTTCGGTGACGGCGGGGCCGGGAAATCTGTGTTCTTTGTAAAATTGCACAAAAGCATAAAATATTTATAGATTTCCTTGCGGCATCATATTTTCCGCTTATATTTGCATTCAACCTTGTTGAATGATATGAAACAAAGTGCCAATTAGTAAACAGGGTTGAATCTATGCTCATAACCGAAGGGAACGCGCTTAATATCGGAGACCGGATAAGGATATTAAGGACCAGTCAGAAAAGGACGTTACAGGAAGTCGCTGATGGCAGTGATCTGTCCAAAAGCATGATTTCTAAAATCGAAAACAACAAGACCGTACCGTCGGTGGCGGCATTGGTGAAAATTGCGCAGGTGCTGGGGACTAATATTTCCAGTCTGCTGGAAACGGAGGAGTGGCTGAGTTCCATTTTTACGGCAAGGCTCACGTCGGAACAGAACCTGACAAAAACCGAGAAAGGGTATTTCATCTACCCGTTCGGTACCGAGTACCATCAGAAAAAAATGCAGCCAATGCTCTTCGTAGCAAAAAAAGGCGAAGTGAAGCAGCATGAGCTTTCCCATGAGGGCGAAGAATTCATTTATGTGATTGAAGGCGAAATGAAAATGACGCTCGGAGATGCCGAATACCTGTTAAAGGCTGGCGACAGTATGTACTTCAATTGTCTTCAAAAACACGGTATCATGCCGGTTTCCGATGAGGTGAAGTACCTGGATATCTTCGTATAGCGTTTATCGTTCACTGGTGCAGCATCTTACACACACGACTTGCTTTCCGTTCCGAAAGCGGTAAGAAGACTATTTTGCTTATTCCGAACAGTGTTAACTGGCAAAACATGCTTGCCCCGACTTTCCGGTAGTCGCGGCCGGAGATGATATTGCCCGAACCTTACCTTATTCAAATCATGAGAAACATTGTACCATACCCTCTCTGGGGTATCAGGCTGTGCTGTGCCCTCTGGATCGCGGCCTGCCTCTCGGTCAGCACGGCGACGATCGCCCGCGGAAATGCCGCCCCGCGCATGAATGCATCCATCGACAAGGTGGTGAAAGGAAAAGTCACAGATGAAAAAGGCCAGCCGCTGGTAGGCGTAAATGTGGTGGTAAAAGGCACTTCCACAGGCACTACATCGGATGCCGACGGGAAATACGAACTTAATAATGTATCTGAAAATCAAATACTTGTATTCTCATTTATCGGATACGTGCAGCAGGAGGCCGCGGTGCAGAACCGGCAGGTGATCGACATTCAGCTGGTACCCAATGCAGAACAGCTCAGTGAAGTGGTGGTAGTAGGCTACGGAACGGTGCAGAAAAAAGACCTGACCGGCGCCATTGCCACTATTGCGGGGAAGGACATCGAGCAAGGGTCGATTAACACGCCCGACAAGGCATTGCAGGGGAAAATCGCCGGGGTGCAGGTGAATACCAACTCACACGCGCCGGGCGGCGGTATATCGGTGCAGGTGCGCGGTACGGCATCGCTGTCTGCGAGCGGCTCGCCACTGTACGTGATCGACGGTGTGCCGATCAGCAACGGTTTTCAGACGGGCGCCAGCAGCGATGCGGGTTCATTTGGCGGCAATGCCAACCCGATGAACTCCATTGATCCCTCCGATATCGAGTCCATTCAGATCCTGAAAGATGCCTCGGCGTCGGCGATCTACGGCTCACGGGCAGCGAATGGCGTGGTGCTGATCACCACCAAAAGAGGGAAGTCGGGCCAGCAGCGGGTGGATTTTGAGTATGCGTTCGGGTTGCAGACCATCCGCAGGAAGCTCGCATTCATGGACGCCACCCAATGGGCCACGCAGGTGAACGAGCGGGCGTCGCTGCTCGGTCAGTCGCAGGTGTACACGCCCGACCAGGTCGCCGGGTTCGGGAAGGGCACCGACTGGCAGAGCGAGATCTACAACTCGGCACCCAGGCAGAATTTCAAGCTGTCGTTTTCCGGCGGCGGGCCCAATGTGCGCTACATGCTGGCCGAAAACGTGACATTGCAGGACGGGATCATTCCGGGGTCGAACTTCAAACGTTACGGCACATCCATTAATATCGATGCCGACGTGAGCAAGAAACTCCGGGTAGGCGAGAGCCTGCTGTTCACACTGACCGACGAAAATGTCGTGCCCACGGATACCAAAGGCTACGAGGGAATTTCCAACGTGGTGGATGCCGTGTATGAAGCGCCGCCGACCATACCGGCCCGTGACGAGTTCGGGCAGGCCAGCAACCTGCGCAATTTCCCGATGGGCGGAGGGCTCGAAAACCCGCTGACGATGACCGAGAAATACCGCCAGCTCAGCAATACGATGCGTATCCTGGGCAATATTTATGCGGATTACAGCATTATCCCGGGCCTCGACCTCAATATCCGTTTCGGTGCGGACATCCGCGACTGGAAATTCAACCAGTACTTTCCGATAGGGTCGGAGGCTGCGGCCGGCGCGAACGGCAAGGCACGGCAGATCGGGGTCCGAAACCTCAATTTTACCAATGCCAGCACGCTTACCTATTCGAAGACGTTCGCCGACATCCATAACCTGAAAATACTGGGCGGATTTACCTACCAGAAAGAAAAGAACGAAACGATGGATGCGTCTTCGTTCGGCTTTCCGAGTGATATTTTTGAATACTATAACCTTGGCCTCGGCAGCAGCCCCCAGGCGCCGGGGAGTAATATGAACGAATGGACGCTGATTTCCTACCTCGGTCGTGTAAACTATTCATTAAAAGACAAATACCTGTTTACTGCATCGGTGCGGGCGGATGGCTCATCCAAATTCGGGGTGAACAACAAGTACGGCGTTTTCCCGGCCGTCGCATTCGGATGGCAGCTTGGCGACGAAAAGTTTATCCGCGATATGG
>CBIHPQ010000373.1:0-6834 GCA_966211825.1 uncultured Dyadobacter sp.
GTCGGCCTGCCAGTATCGGGTGCCGTCGGCGGAGAAGTAGCCCGCATTGCCGTTTTCCTGCAAAAATGAGACGCGGCAAGTGATCACCTGGTCGTCGTTATCGTTCTGCCACATATTGCCGTAGCTGTCGAGGCACACTTCATAGCTATTCCGGAAATTATGGCCAAGAACTTTCAGGCCGGTACCGTCGGAATTAATGCGCAATGCAAGCCCTCCGACCCAAATGCGGCCATCGTCGGACTTTTGATTTCCTTCATTTTTCTTGTTGTAAGGCGTGCCACCGGTGTAAAGGCTTCCGCTGCGCAATGTCCAGCCGCTTTTATCGGTCACATTATGCGGGCCAGCATTACCGGTGTTGAAATAATACTTCCCATCCGGCCCGACTATGAGTGAATGCAGCGAATGGTCGTGGTCGAAACCGCCGAAACCGGTCAGGAATACCTCGCGTTTGTCGGGCTTGTCATCGCCGTTCGTGTCCGTGTACACGAGTAGGTTAGGGGCGCAGGAGACGATGGTTTTGTTGCCGATAACTGCAATACCGAGCGGCGCCGTCAGTAACGAATCTTCCACGTAAACCTTGGAGGATTCGGCTTTACCGTCCCCGTCCCTGTCTTCAAGGATCATCACCCGGTCGCCTTTTTGCTTGTGGCTCAGCCTTTCGGCAGGTTTTGTATTAAAATCCCGGTAATTGACCGCCTCCGTGATCCAAACCCGGCCTTTGGCGTCGATATCCATGTTGGTAGGGTTATAAAACATCGGTGCTTCGGCCCATAATGTGGCTTCAAGGTCGTCGGGCACGTACAGGCGTGAGGAATCGTCGGCGACCGAAACTGGCAACAACGACTGCTTCGGGGCCCGCCCTTTTTGGATTGAAACAATGCTGAAAACAGAAGCCAGCAGAATGCTTGCTGTGAAAATACCGGTTTTACGGAGAGGTAATGTGTTGGTAATGTTCATTGCTTGAACGGTAAAAGGGGTTTAGGAAAAAGGGAGGAAGGGGAGGAAAGGGAGGAGGGGAGGAAGGGGAAAGGCGAGAGAGGCTTTAAAAGAAAAATCCCTTTCCTCCTTCCTCCCTTTCCTCCTTCCTCCCTTTCCTCCCTAATCCCTTTTCCCTACGTCACAAATAACCCTTTAAGATATTTAAGATTATGCTGGTATGCCGGGACGATCTCGGCTCCCTGCGGCGTGGCGCCTTCGATCTGCATCCAGCCTTCGTAACCGATGTCTTTCACCGCTTTCGCCACCCGCGGCCAGTCGAGCGGGCCTTCGCCGAGGCGCTGGCCGTTTTCTTTCATATGTATTTCGCAGATCATGTCTTTGCCCAGCATGGGTATTTCCTTGAAAATATCGTGGCCTGCGTCGGTGGAATTGCGGAAATCATAATAAACCTTCACCGCTTTCGAGCCGACGGCCTGGATAATTTCCAGATGTTCCTGTGCGCTCAGCCACGATTCGATGCCCAGCGTAATGCCCTGTTTCTCGGCATGGGGCGCTACTTTTTTGAGCCGCCCGATCACTGCTTTTTTCCCGGCATCGTCGTTACGCAGGTCGCCCTCGGAAAAGAATGCTAACAGGATCACTTTCACACCCAATGCTTTGGCGGCATCGACGCTATTCCAGACCCATTCTTCAGTTTTGGGTTGCGATTTATAGGGCGTGCGGTTCAATTCACCAATTGCGAGGCTCGACACTTTCACGCCTGTACGCGTGGAAGCGTCGCGGATCGCCTGCACGGTTTCCGGCACCGAAAGGCCATTTTCGTCCTTCCCGGTATTATAGCTCACCTGAATGCCGTCCAAACCGATCTGTTTTGCCCGTTCGAATGCCTCGGGGCTTAGCTGCCGGCCTACGGACCGGTCGCAGGCGCCGATCCGATATTTCGGAGCAAATGCGCGGCCCGTTTTCAGAGCATTGTCCTCGTCAAACGCCGCCGAGGCCAGCAGCAGCGCGCTGCTTTTGAGCATTTCCCGCCGGTTCAGTATCAAACCATCTTTCATTACAGTCAGATTTTGAAATACTTAAAGAATATCTTCAAAATGTGACACGATTTGGTTTCTACTTATACCAATGGGAACGTTACCGGCTGAATGCGTCTTGGATGTGGCGGATTTCGGTGGAGCCGTCGGGGAGGATCAGGACGGATACGATGTCGAAACGCACGTCATTTTCCCAATCTGCATCAAAAATATACTGCTCTGCGGCCCGCATGACGAGTTTCGCCTTGGTCGCATTCACGAATTCTTCGGGCATCCCGAATGCGGTCCCGCTTCGGGTTTTGACTTCCACGAAAACCAGCATATCGTCTTTCGTGACGATCAGATCGATTTCCGATTGCCAGTTGCGGTAATTTTTGGCAACGATTTCGAAGCCATTTTCGAGCAGGAAGGCCGCCGCGGTGCTCTCGCCCCAGCGGCCGAGGTCGTTATGTTGTGCCATAATGTGTGTTTTAGGTATTAATATTAATCCTGGTCAAGCTCGGATACAAGCTGTCTCAGTTCTGTTAGCTTAATGGAATCTTGCTCACTTTTGTCGTAGATCGACAAAAGGTCGACAGACTTTTTCGTCACGTGAACAAAGGTAATGACACGCGCCCCGCCAGACTTTCCTTTCCCTTTGGATTGAATGGCAAGCCTTAGCTTATAGCAACCCAGGCCCAAGGGGGTGCCATGGATAGGATTTGATTCAAGAAAGAGTATCAACTCGAAAACCTCTTTTGACAGAGAAGGATACTTTTTTGAAAGTCGTTTTAACTCAGACTCAAACCTTCGCGTCGTTCTGACAAAGTAACTCATTCAGGAACTCTTTTGCGTCCCTGGTTTCCAGTTTACCTTGTTCGAGCAGATGCACATCGTCAACAATCTGAACGGCATCGTCCAAAATTCTAAAATGGATCGCTTCAAGCTGCTTCACTTTGACATACGGAAGCTCTTTAAGCATGTTCATAAAGGCCTCCGCTTTGTCATTTTTGACATCCAATAAAAGCTTCATAACCACAGAATTTAGTTGCACTAACAAATTTAACGAACATTTAGCTAATAAATTAGCGTTGTGAAACCGGGACATGTGTGTACAATCTGTTTCATGAACCGGAAACATCCGGTCTCACATTTAGACGTCAGTTCTACAAATTGGTAACGCTTTCGCGCCAAAAATTTTTTTGAATACATTGACATGAATACCCTGATCAATAAAAAAGTAAACTTCCGAAACCTTGGCCTGATCGACTATCAGGAGGCGTGGGATTACCAGGAGAAAATTTTCGCGGAGACGTTGGCGATTAAGACGCAGAACCGGGGACTGGATGCCGAAAACCAGCAGCTGACACCCAATTTCCTGCTTTTTTGCCAGCACCCGCATGTATATACGCTCGGGAAAAGCGGTAAACCCGATCATCTGCTGCTGGCGGAAGAAGACCTGGCGGCCAAGCAGGCGAAATACTACAAAATCAACCGCGGCGGGGACATTACCTACCACGGGCCGGGGCAGATTGTGGGGTACCCGATCCTGGACCTCGACAATTTCTTTACGGACATACATATATACATGCGTACGCTCGAAGAGGCGATTATCCTTACATTAGCCGAATATGGCGTGCAAGCGGGCCGCATTCCGGGATTAACGGGCGTTTGGATCGATTTTGAAGAACAGGTAAAACCAAGAAAAATCTGCGCATTGGGCGTAAAAGCCAGCCGCTGGGTGACAATGCATGGCTTTGCATTGAATGTGAATACGGATCTGTCCTATTTTGGTAATATTGTGCCCTGCGGGATCGACGACAAGGCGGTAACGTCGCTTTCGGCGGAGCTCGGCAGGGAAGTAGATTTAGAGGAAGTTTCTATTAAATTAAAAAACCATCTGGCGCATTTGTTCAGCATGGAACTGGAAGTAGCGTAATGAAGAAGGATATTATTTTTCACCCTGTGAAGGGAATACAAGTCGCGATCGTGCGCAGTACCAACGAGTTGAATGCTGAGGAATGGAATGTGATCGTGATCAACCGCAACGACGAGCCGATAACCAGTGTTTTTGTGACTTCGAAAGGTTACGGTAACAGCGAGTCGGGCGGGAATACCGATCAGCGGACATCGACATTAAGGCATTTTTTCCCGGAGATCGCCTCCGGTGCGCATGTGGTGGTAGAACCTATTATGCCGGATGTCTTTCACCTCAACAACGAGTTTTGGGTAAGCTATTTTATTGGCAGTCAGATTTTTGACAAAAAATTCATTTTCGTACCAGACAGCATCGTCGAGGCAAACATGATGACGATCGATCCGCCGGGGCTGGAAGGTGTGCTGCACGAGTAACATTCTTTCATGTGGGGTTTAAAGAATGATGCACTATCATTTCAATATTTTGCATAATATTGAGAATCATCATTTAAACCCTACACACTATGACAGAAGAATTTAAACGCCGCGCTAAAAACTTTCTGCTGCTCGACATCGAGACCGTTTGCTCCCACGGAAGCTACGATCAACTCCCCGAACGGATGCAGAAGCTATGGGACAAAAAGGCGCTCACACTCAAAAAAGGCGACGATACTATTACCAATGCCGACTACTTTTATGATCGCGGCGCCATTTATGCGGAGTTCGGGAAGATTATCTGCATTTCGTTCGGCGCGTACTATTGGAACGAAAAAGAAGAGATTGCGTTTAAGGTGAGTAGCTTCGCCGGAAACGATGAAGTTCAGTTGCTGCTGCAATTCAAGGCGCTGATTGAAAAATATCCCGCCGAACAGCTGATCCTCTGCGCCCACAACGGCAAAGAATTCGACTTCCCGTTCATTTGCCGACGGATGCTGATACACCGCATCGAAATCCCCAAAGCATTACAGATTACGGGTAAAAAGCCCTGGGAACTTCTCCACCAGGATACGATGGATCTGTGGAAATTCGGTGACTACAAAAGTTACACTTCGCTCGATTTACTGGCTGCCGTTTTTGATATTCCCGGAAGCAAAAACGAAATGAGCGGCGATCAGGTAACAAAGGTTTACTACGAGGAAAATGATCTGGCTAAAATTTCCCGATATTGCAGAGAGGACGTGGTAGTGCTGGCCCAACTTTATTTACGGCTGCATTGCTTTGATCAGATATCCGAACAAAATATAGTGAGGGTGGAATGACTTCCGTGGTCGGTGGTCAGGTGACAGCCTCCAAATCAAGTTCCGCCAAAACGCGGGACATTTTATAATTTGAATACATGAGAGAAAAAAAAAGTAAAAAGAAACTTCAACCTGAAAAAAGGGAGGCCGCAACGCCTCATCATATTGTTTCTTACATAGATAATTTAAAGGCAGATATTGCCGCGTTCTTCGATCTGAACAGCGACCATGCATTCCGGCCTTTCGATGTGCACGACCATTTCGGCGTGCATGACAAAAAAGTACGGCTCCTTTTCAATGAAATCCTGCACGAACTGGAACAGGATGGCCGGTTGGTGTACCATAAAAATGGAACCTATGCCGCCATTCCCCTCAAAACCAAGCCCGCAGGACTGACCGGTCGTGTTGACCGTGTCAATAAAGGCTTCGCATTCGTGATCATCGACGGTCGCGACGACGATATTTATGTGGACGTAGAACTGCTGAATGGCGCCTGGGACGGCGATATCGTGCAAATACAGCCGCTTTCAAAGAATACGCGAAATTTGAAGACCCGCAACGATTCCGGCCGGAACCGGACAGAGGGGCGCGTTACCGAAATAGTGGAGCGCTCGAATGCTGAAATTGTGGGTATTATCGAAATTAATCCTCGATTCGCGGTTGTTCAGCCGGATAACAAAAAGCTATTCGACCCGATTTTCCTGGAACCGGATGAGGTGGGAGAGGCGAGCCACGGTGACAAAGTCATTGTGAAAGTGAAAGAATGGCCTACACGCAGAAGTCAGGCTGAGGGTGAAATCGTGTCTGTGCTGGGCAAGGCGGGCAACAACGACGTGGAAATGCACGCGATACTGGCCGAATTTGGCTTGCCCTATCATTTCCCTGAGATCGTCGAGGCGGAAGCGCAGAAGATCCCGGACAAAATCAATAAGAAGGATATTGCCAAACGCCGCGATATCCGCGACGTGCTGACGTTCACCATCGACCCGGTAGACGCCAAAGACTTTGACGACGCATTATCGGTAAAGTATCTGGATGAGGACGTGGTGGAAGTGGGTGTGCATATTGCCGATGTTTCGCATTATGTTTTGCCAGGAACCGAGCTCGAAAAAGAGGCGCTTCGCCGCGCAACATCCGTATACCTCGTAGATAGGACGGTACCTATGCTACCCGAAAAGCTTTCGAACAACCTATGCTCGCTGCGCCCGAATGAGGACAGACTGGCATTTTCGGCGATTTTTGAGATTACTACAAAAGGAAAATTGCTGAAAGAGTGGTTTGGAAGAACAGTGATCCATTCCGACCGGCGTTTTAGCTACGAAGAAGCGCAGGCCGTGCTCGATTCGGGTGAGGGTGATTTTCCCAAGGAGCTGGATACGCTGAACAAACTGGCCAAGGTTTTCAGGAAGGAGCGCTTCAAAAAAGGCGCTATCAACTTCGAAACGCCGGAAGTCCGCTTCCGCCTCGCCCCAGACGGCCGGCCATTAGGAATTTATACCAAAGAACGCCACGATTCGAACAAGCTGATCGAGGAGTTTATGCTGCTCGCCAACAAGCGCGTAGCGGAATATGTGTTTTCGCTTTCAAAAGGCGAAGTGAAAAACACGATGGTTTACCGGATTCACGAGGCGCCGGACCCCGATCGCTTGCAGATTTTCGCGAATTTTGTAGCGAAACTGGGTTTGAAACTGGAAGTCGAGGAAGAGGGCAAAATCGCCCAATCG
>CBIHPQ010000374.1:0-6816 GCA_966211825.1 uncultured Dyadobacter sp.
ATCCGGAAGCTGGCCGGCTCGTTCAGTTCCGCCGTGCCGAGCTCACGCTCCTGACGCACGCCGTTCACATATATGTACGCGTAAATGCGCAGCGCACCTTCGCGCCAGTTCCAGCCGAACCGCGCGCTGTTGTTCTGGTGCTGCGAGCTGCAATCCGAAAAGCCATACAGCTTGTTGATATCGTTCTGATTTTCAGGAACGGACGTTTTATACACGCAGCTGCTATCGAACACCGCCTGAAAACGCATTGACGAAGCCGTAAAAGGCGTGTTCAGGTTACGATCGACCTCATGATTGCCCGCTTTGATATCATAGCTAATAAAATCATCCCCAAAACTCGGTGTATTGCCGATCCATTCGCAGGAAACGGCGCCGGTCAGGAGGATCAGCGCCATCAGATATCGTTTCATTGGTTCCGGTTTTTAATTTAAATGCCGGCCGACCGGCCGAAATTCAGGATAGGAACGTTCAACCGGGCTGAAAATTGGATGCATATGGCCGAGTTCACCTATTTTGACCGTCGACATTGCAAAGAGCCGCTTTCAAACCATTGTGCGGGTTGGTAAGGGCATAAAAAAACGAAGTCCGAATGTAGTTTCATGCGGACTTCGTCTCAACTTAGGAACCATTCAATAAGGTGCTGATAATGCTACCTTCGCTGTTTTCCCAGACTGTGATGTTCTTTCTGGTTGCTGGTAATATGATTACCTTTCACCATTTCTTCTTCACGTCGTCTGTTATCCAGATTGTCTTTGTTTTCAGGCCGGTTCCGGTCCTGGCCTTTCGGCATGGTTCCTGAACTTTGTGCTTGTTTCATGACAATTTTCTAAATGGTTATGTCTTATATTATCTAAATATTATGCCAAAGTTGTCGCGGCTTTATGCCAAAGTTTGCTCCTGACCTTGCGCAAATGTGCCGTCAAACCCTTCTTGAACCCTCGTAAAGTTCGTATTCCAGCAGCCTGCAATCGATTTTTCCGGAATAAAACTCGATCCTGCGCTTTGCTTTAAGGCCAATTTTTTTGGCAAGATCCATGTTTCCGGTGAAGACATATCCGTAATATCCTCCACACTTCTGTTTCATAAAATCACCAATTCGTCCATAAGTTTCTTCAAGTTCACTGATCTCGCCGAGGCGTTCGCCGTATTCCGGGTTAATGAAAAAGACCCCCTTGTCGCTCTGAGGCACTTCCGTGTCTGCAAAATCACAAACATCAAACTCGATCATATTGGCAACACCGGCAGCGATGGCGTTCTTTCTGGCATTGCTGATGGCGTTCAGGTCGTGGTCGGTAGCGATGATCCGCAACTTTGGCGCCTCGATGATCTGCGCTTCCAACTTGTGTTGGGCAGCGAAATAAATTTCTTCGTCGTAGCCGAGCAAATGCATGAATGAATAGTTGTCCCTGAAAAGGCCCGGACGGCTGTTGGTGGCGATCAATGCGGCCTCGATCGCGAGCGTACCCGAACCGCACATCGGATTAAGGAATGCCGAGTTGCGGTTCCACAGGCTGGCCATAATGGTAGCCGATGCCAGCGCTTCGAGCATGGGCGCTTTCCCCGGTATTTTGCGGTAGCCGTGCCGCGCCACCGATTCGCCCGACGTGTCGATAAAAATCTCCGCGCGATCCTCTTTCCAGAACAAATGCACCACAGCGCCTTTCAGCTCGGAGCCTGTTGACGGTCTCTTTTTTATCACGCAGCCTGTCCACGATCGCATCCTTCACGCGCAGGTTCGCGAACATGCTGTTGTTCACGGTCTCCGTCATTACATTGCTAGTCACCGAGAAATACGCATCGTCGGCCAGGACATTCTCCCATTCCATTTTGGACAGAAAACGGTAAACATCATCCGGATGCCGCGCGCTGAATGCACCCAGACTGTACAGGACCTGGCTTGCGCAGAAGAGGTTTAAGTTTAGTTTAATGCAGTCGTTGACCGTACCGCTCAGTCGCACACCCGTAGCAAAAGTCTCTTCCACCCGGAAACCCAGTTCCGTCACTTCTTTTTCAAGAAACGGCGCGAGGCGCTTGTAGCAGGTGATAATGATCGGGGCGGTGGTAGTAAATAAGGACATAATTTTCAGCTTTCGGCACAAAACTACCGCATTGGCGGCTGCAAATCAGTACTCTTCACCGATTAATTCATGATTAAGCCTTGCACCCGCAACGGTACCTGCTGCGAGCGCGCCTGTTAACCCCCTGAATGCGCCGCTGTTATCACCCGCGGCGTAAATGCCGGCCACGGTCGTTTTCTGGGCCTCATCTACCTGGATAAAACCCTGTGCATTGAGTACGCACCCCAGTTCGGCGGGCAGGGATGAATGCTGCACAAACGCCGGGCGATGATAAAGTGCGGTAATGTCGCGCGTGGTGCCGTCGGCCAGGTGCAATGTCCGCAGGTAGCCGGCTTCATGATCGAGGCCAACGACCAGGGTCTCGACGATTTCGATGCCTATCGACCGCATTTTTTCGCTCGCGGCTGCATCAAATGTTGCCGCGCCGTTGGTGTAGAGCGTCAGGTCGGCGGTCCAATGCCGGATCATTTTCGCATATTCCAGCGCCATTTCGCCGTTCATGAGCACGCCCGTGCGGGCATCGGCATACTCGTAGCCGTGGCAGTAAGGGCAATGAATGGCGCTGATTCCCCAGCATTCGGCGAAGCCGGGGATGTCGGGCATGATGTCGCGGATACCGGTGGCGAAAATAAGTTTTTTCGCGTGAAACGATTGCCCGTCGTCCGTGCCGAGCGTGAATGCGCCGTCGCTGCCCGTGACGGAAGTCACCAGGCCGTTACGCAGGCGAACGGTCGGGTAGGCGAGTACCTGCTCGCGCGCGAGGGCCGAGATCTCGGCGGGCATTTTGCCGTCCTGCGTGATCAGGTTATGCGAATGCGGAGTCTGCCGGTTGCAAGGCTTGCCTCCGTCGATCATGATTACCTGCCGCCGGGCGCGGCCCAATGCCATGGCAGCGGAAAGCCCGGCATAGCTGCCGCCGATAATGGCGACGTCGAAGTTGTATTGCTCACGCATTTGTAAATAGGTTAGTTTTTAATATGCAACATGGTTGCATTAACAGATGTTTCACCAGAGCCATAAATTTTTTTCATGTCGTCACCCTATTTTCCATCGTAAACAAAAAAAGACACCCCTTTCAGGACGCCTTTCCATTTAAAATCAACAACATACCATCAAATACCATTCAGCTCGGCTTCGGTGAATGCCTTTTCGCGGCCGGTCAGTTTCGACCTTACTTTGGTGACTTCCTCCGTACTTACCTTGTCGGCATTGTTGCGCCATGAGCGGCGGATGAAGCTTAGCAACTGGGCACTGTCTTCGTTGGGCATGTCTTTGTCGTAGCCGATGCCGGGCATATCGCCGCTCACTTCGGGCGTCTGGTACACATGGCCGTTCACTTTTACAGGGCCCGTAAGGCCGAAAAGAACGATGGAGATGAGTTTGTCCTTATTACCGGTAACCCATTCCGACTGGTTCAATGGCGGAGCGAGCGATTTCACGCCCCCGCCGTCGGCACCGTGGCAGGTCTGGCAAATGGAGGTGAACAATGCTTCACCTTTGGGAAATTCTTTTTTCAGCATTTCAGGGTTGCGGTTGCCCTGCGCGCTCCGGATACCGGTTACGGCGCGGGTAAGCTGCTTGTTGATAACGGCATTCTGGTCGGCGATCGAAGCGGAAATGGCGCCCTGGAAAAGCTCTTCCTGATCCTGCAAGTTGCTGATCACGGCATCGGAAACGTACCGGCTGTTGGGGTATTTGATCGCCAGCTTGTTCAATAGCCCGCGTGCTGCGTTTTGATCAAATTTTTCGATGCTTTTGCAAAGGAACGCTATGTAAGGCGCCGAAAGCGTGTCGCCGGACTCGACAATGCCGTCAAATGCCGTGACAAACTGCTGATAGGAACCCGGTGTGATCACCGCGGCGGCGGCATAGAGCCCTTGCGCGCGGAATGTCCAGGCGGGTTGCCTCATCCAGCTCAACGCCTCTTCCGGTTTCAGCGAGTTCAGCCCTTCGAGTGTCCACAATGCGTGGATCGCCAGCAGCGGGTTCGCCGTTTGTTTCACAGCCTCGCGAAGCGCGGGTACGGTTTGGTTGTACTTGCCGTCGACCAGTTTTTGTTGTGCGCGGTCGCGGACCCAGCCGTTGGAATGGCCGAGGAGTTTCACCAGTTCCTGGGCTTCATCGGGAACGGTCACCGGTTTGGGTTTCGAGCCTTTAGGGACAATTTTGTAAATACGGCCTGCTGAAAGGGGCTGCGTGAGGTCCCGCTTACCGATCTGGTCTTTCAGGTAGGGGGTGAGATAAGTTTTGTGCTGGATAATGCCGCGGTACATGTCGAGGACGAACATACTGCCGTCGGGTGCATTGTAGAGGCTTACCGGGCGGAAACGCTCATCGGTACTGGCGAGGAACTCTTTGCCTTTATAAGCAATATCGCCTTTGACTACATATCCTTTTTCATTCAGTAAATTCCGTTTGATCAGGTTCGCCGAAGGCTCGGGTACGAATGCATTGAAATCGTAATTCTTGCCAAACAAATCGCCACGGTAAACGACCGGGCCGGCTGCTGCGGTGAAGTCGTTGAGGCGGAGACTGTCGTCGAGGACGTTCTTCATATACCCGCGGTTTACGCCCGGCGTCGGGTGGAGCGGGTACACTTTGTTGTTCGCCACCGACTTCTCATTATAGCCGGCCACACCTTTCTGGTTCTTGTTCCAGGCGCCAAATCCGGCCGGGAAAAAATCTCCGAGCAGGTTTTGGGAGTTGTTATTGTAATACAGGCGGCCATAGTTGTCCTGGCAAATGCCCCATTGTCCGCGGAAATGGGTGTGCTCAATGACCCATTTACCGCCGATGTGCCGGTAGCGCTTGTCGGATTTGGCATTGTAGATCCAGTTGTCCATCGCGCGAAGCAGGCCGTTGGGCTGGTGCTCTACGTTGCCGCCTTCCGTGTATTTAGGATCTACAAGCGTTTTTTTGACCACCTGGTCATTTTTCAGTTCATAAAACCAAAGGTTGGTAGGCTCGGCGACGAGGATGCCATTTTCGATGAGGCAGATCGCGCGCGGGAGTATGAGCGAGTCGATGACTATTTTGCGGTCGTCGTAAACGCCGTCCTTGTTTTTATCGTCCAGGATCACGACGTTACCATTCGGGATGTCTTCGCCGGTACCGACGGTGTCGGGCATGTAACCCACCATCTCCACGACCCACATTCTCGCTTTGTCGTCGAACTGCATGGCGACGGGCGCGCTCACGAGCGGTTCGGCGGCTACGAGTTGAACTTCGAACCCATCCTCGATTACCATTTTGCCGATCGTTTCCCTGGCTGGAATGAAAGGGGATGGGGTCCGGGCAGATTGTACTTCTTCTTTCGCGACGGTGGTTGTAGTGGCGGAAGATGTCGATTGCTGGCTGGATTGCTTATTGGTTTTACAATACACCAATAAAAACGAAACCGCCAGGGACAAGAGGGGATAACGGTACTTCTTCATTTGAATGCTATGCTCGCAGTATTTACAGCTTTGGTGATGTTTTGGAAAAATGTCCGGATCAGTTCTTTAACGATTCTTCTACCGGTTTCATATTGGCGGTCAGGAAATGGATGATGACCCAGGCGATAATGTAGGCTAATCCGCAGATAACGAACAGGATATTGTAGCCTGCTCCGATGTTGCCTGCGAGTTTATAATAATCCAGCAATGCGCCTACCAGGAGCGGGAAGAACGTCGAGCCCAGCGAGCCCGCCATACCACCGATCCCTACTACCGAGCTTACCGCCCGTTTTGGGAAAATATCCGATACAATGGTGAAAATATTGGCGCTCCATGCCTGGTGGGCTGCCGTGGCAATGGCAATGATGCCTACGACTGTCCAGATGTCCGTCGCAAACTGCGCAAGGATGATCGGCATTACGGCGAATGCAACCACGAGCAAGGTGGTTTTACGTGCCCTGAGCGGGGCCCAGCCTTTTTTGATGAGGTAGGACGACAAATATCCGCCGCCGATACTTCCGAACGTAGTCGCCGTATAAACGATGGCCAAATGCAGGCTGGGCTTTTTGAGATCCAGTGCAAATGTGGTTGCGAAATAAGACGGCAGCCAGAACAGGAAGAACCACCACACGGGGTCTGTCAGGAACTTTCCTACGATAAACACCCAGGTTTGGGGAAGCGTCACCAGCTTGGTCCAGTGAATCGGTTTTTGGTTTTCGCCGTCGCCCGCTTCATTGTCGCTGTGAATGAACTCGTATTCTTCGGGTCCCAATTTTTTATGCCGGGAAGGGATTTCGTACATCAGCCACCAGAATACGAGCCAGATAAAGCCCAGCGCACCGGTGATCAGGAATGCGCCTTGCCAGCCGTAAGAGCCTAGCAGCCAAGGTACGAGAATGGGCGCCGCTACGGCCCCGATACTCGTTCCGGAGTTGAAAATACCTGTTGCAAGCGCGCGTTCACGCTTGGGAAACCATTCCGCAGTAGCTTTTACGGCCGCCGGAAAGTTACCTGCTTCACCCAGCCCCAGCACGGCGCGAACCGCCCCGAAACCCAATGTACTTTTGACAAATGCATGCGCAACAGCGGCAACACTCCATATGATGATGGAAACCGCATACCCCATCTTCGAGCCGATCTTGTCGATGATGTTACCGAACACAATATAGCCGGCCGCATAACATCCGGCGAAGACCATTACAATGTTCGCATAGTCGCTTTCAGTCCAGTTGAATTCTGTTTCGAGGGTCGGTTTTAGTAATCCAAGAATCTGCCTGTCGATGTAGTTGATTGTCGTTGCAAAG
>CBIHPQ010000375.1:0-6801 GCA_966211825.1 uncultured Dyadobacter sp.
CGAAACCTTTACATGGCTCACAAAAAGTCAAGTCGAGGACGGATCAGGAGTTGGTGATCTCCATTGAGGTGAGTCCTAATTATGAATTTGAAAGTACGCTGCTGGCCTTTGGCGAGAAGGTGAAGGTATTGGGGCCGGAGCATTTTAGAACGTTAATCGCGGGAAGGTTGAAAGCGGCTGCAAGCATGTACTGATCGCTCCAAGCCGAGGCGAACAAAGGTTCGTTTATTGGATCAGCTGCCGGTAAACTGCGCAATGCGCTCCCTGCAAATCCGTTCTGTCAAATCTCTCAGCAGTGTCACCCGACTACCGAGGTATTTCAATTCTTCCTTTTCAATCTTGTAATTCTTGTTGTCACGCGCATCGATGTAGGCTTTTTTGAAGGCAGCGATTTTATAGTAATCAAGATCAGATTCGCCTTTCGAAACGAAAATCTCAAAGGCTTGTAAAAAGTGGATTGCAGACTTGAAACAATGCTCAAATTCCTCCGTCGATTTTTCGACCCGCTGCGCCGCATTGAGATTTTTAGGCTCGGACAAAGTGAATTTTCCGGAATCATAAAGCATAATCCCCTCTTTCAGAATAGCTACAAAGAAATAGTAGTTTCGCTCGATTTTGTCGTTCACGAAGCCAATGCTGTGATAGATAATGCTAGTCCTGGTGATTTCCTCTCAATTGTAATCTTGTTCAAAAAGTGAGGTCGCAATTTCGCAAAGTCGAACAATACAATGTCGCAAACGCCTGTAAAGATGTTTTATTCGCTCCCTCACCGCTTCGTAACCTCCCACCGGGTCAAAATTCACGCTGGAAATCAACGCTACATAAAACTAATTGTCTCTATGGAACTTCGCTCAAATCGTACCCGGGATTTTCATGCCAGCTTGGCGAGCAGGCGCAATGCTGAAAGCAACAGTTCTCTCAACTTCCCGCTACCCACCGGAAACCCAGCCGTCGGAAAGACCTCCCACAATCGCTTCCAAATAAGCCTCATTATTAGACTTTCTAAAAACAATTTCCTCACATCGGTTGAACCTGGCAAATGCTCTGAGTGACTTAACAAGCTTATCCAACGTGCTCTGCGCCAGGTCGATGGCTTCAAAATGCAGGTTGTGTACAATCAGTACCTTTCGTTTGCGGTCGGCCTTGGCGTCCATTCTTGCCATAAAGGTGTCGCCCGCCAGGATGGGTAGCGAGAAATAGCCATACTTGCGTTTCGCCTCGGGCACAAAGCATTCTATCTGGTAGTCAAAATCAAAAAAGTCCTTCAAGCGGTGCCGGAATACGTTGAGGATGTCAAACGGCGAGAGAATGAAAACGTCGCCGGATATGTCAACATCGATTTTTTGGTCTGGCAGCATGTATAAGGGACCTTTCAGCCCCCCTACTATTACAATTTTCAATTCACCTGCCCGCACCATTTCTTCCAACTGCTTCTTGACCAGGTTGCCTTTCACATGACGCGCGCGCCAGGCTATTTCCTTGCCGTAAGCAACACCCAATGCCTTTAACGTACGCTGAATTACAAATCGGGCGTATTCCTCGTCGGTCGGCATTGTCAGGTCCGTTTCCGGTGGCACGGTGTTGCCTGGAAGCACGTACACCTTCTGAAATGTCTTTGTCCGGTTGATCATCAACTCGCCGTCTAGGTAAAGCCGTTCGAGGGCTATCTTGGCAGGGCGCCAGTCCCACCAGCCGGAACTGGCTTCCACGCGGTCGTTTTCAAAATCCCCGACCATGAGGGCTTCCTCGCGCTCAGCCCGTTCCAAAACCTGTTGCATCAGGCTGATTTCCGGCTGGGTAAGCGGCTTACGCTGCGATTTAAATGCTTTTTTGACCGGTAGGGAAAAACGGAAGTCGTGCATAGGAAGGTAGCCCGCATCCGAAGTCAGGTATTCGAAAATGCTGCCATCGTCGCAAAGCTCGGCCAGCCATTCAATCTGATAGTCCGGTATACGCGCGGCCATTACGTGATGGTGGGCGCGTTCGACCACGTAGTTCGTATCGAGCTGTACAAAGCCCAGGTGGTCGATCAACCTGTAAACGGCTTCGATGCCCGTGCCGAACTGCGCTTTTCGGGCAAGTCCCGCTGCATTCAGGATAATTTTTCGCGCCTGGGCCTTGGTAAGTGCAATGGGCTCCATGGCAGCAATCTGCAATGATGTCAATATCATTAAATTTAAGGATATAATATACTACAAATCAGGGATTTGGACTGGCGCTTGTCTTGCTGAATTTTGGAGTGTCAAATCAGCATTTACAGGCTTCCTACATTGCGCAGGGCAAAAATGGTTCCATGGCTTAGCTGAAAATTACCAATATCATTTCACTCCTCTGCGGCGGCGAGGATTCTTTGACCCAGCCCAACATCAAAGTTCACCCTTAACATAACAAATCATGAACAGTCAACAATCGCCACCTCCGGTTACAGGCAATTTTATAGCAGCCATTATCCAGTCTTACCAGCATCTTTACAGGACATTGCTTTTCTTTGGTTTGATTTTCTTCTTTCTCGTCGTAGCCCTGATCCTCTTCTTTAGATCTGTGGGAGCAAGCGGAGAATTAAAAGCGGAATTGAAAGACAATGGCGGGCTCGTATTCGAACTCAAAAAAAATAGCCTGTTTTCACCCGATGAAAAGACCATATTCTCGACTTTCCTGTTGCCCAGTAATGCGGTTTGGTTTGACACGGGGCTCGATTTGGATTCCAACCAGGAATGCAAATTCCGCATATCCGGAACTACACATCTGGCCGTGCACACCGTCGTTAAGAAAGCGGGTGAAGATCAACGAAATCCTGTTCCATGGACTACGTCGAATGGCAACAAATTTGTCAATATCGGCGACAGTGATAAGCAAATCAGTGCAAAAAAAAGTTTGTTGCTAAAACCAGGGGATACGATTGGAAATGTATTGGGTTATCTGGCCCCAAAGGATGAAGCGAACGACTTTAGAACCTACTTTGTATCAAAACGTGAAGAATTGACGCCGAAAATATTTACGATCAACCACGAAAGCACTATCCCGAATGACACAGGGAAGAAAACCAGAATATTCCTGTCCGTGAACGATATATTGTTGAATTTTGATCCGGCAGGTCTGCCTGTTTCAAAAATAGCATATCTGGGTGACGGATCATCCAGCTGGCTCGCAAGTTGGAACTACATTAGCAGCTCAAAATATGATAATTTATATTTTGATGACAATATCGGGTGCTTCCTGGTTCAGGTTGAGATTTCCGAAAAAAAGAAGTGATTGGGTTCTTCGGATGTTAGCTGAATGCACCGCCAAACCACTGCCTTTTCTAACCAATTCCCCCCTCCTCCTTCCGCACAATCCGCAGCTGGTGCGTGTTGAAAACCTGGGAGTTTGGTTCTACGCTTTTGGTCAGGAAAACGCTGCCGCCGATGACGCTGTTTTTCCCGATTACGGTGTCGCCGCCGAGGATGGTCGTGCGGGCGTAGATGATCACGTTGTCTTCTACCGTCGGGTGGCGTTTCGTTTGGGCGAGGTTTTTAGCGACCTGTAATGCCCCCAGCGTCACGCCCTGGTAAATGCTCACGTTTTTTCCGATCACACTCGTCGCGCCGATGACGATCCCCGTGCCGTGATCGATCATGAACGGGACGCCGATCTCGGCATTCGGGTGAATGTCGACGCCCGTCTTTCCATGCGCATATTCGCTCAGGATCCTGGGTAGCACCGGGATCCCCAGGCGCGTGAGGTGATTGGCAATCCGGTACACGGCGATCGCATAGAATCCCGGGTAGGACACGATCACCTCGTTCACACTGTGGGAAGCCGGGTCGTATTCGTTGATCTTGTTCGCATCGTGCCGCAAATCCTGGTAAATGCCCTCGAGCGAATCATAAAAATTGTAAACAACCTCGTCGATATCGATTCCCGAAGGTTCCAGATAGCTCAGCAGCACATTTTCCAGATCAATCTGATTTTTCTTCAAAATCCCTTCATATGCGCTGCTTTTGGGCAAATGATTACTTGGAAAAAGAAATTGCAGCAGCCCGTCGAGCCAGGCGATCGCATCCACTGACGAGGGCGTCGCCTCCCATTCCGCGTTATGCGTCGTCTTTAAAAGATTGATCAGCGAACGGGTATTGAGGTTTCTCATTATTTCAACTCGGTTTGTAAACTAATGCGCATTTGTCCATGCCCCGGCAACGCCCGGCACGACAAATGCGCTCAACCCGGCACCTTACTTGTACCCGTCATTTTGTTTCAGACTGGGGTTACGGTCAATTTCGCTTTGCGGCAGCGGGAACAATACCTGGTAATCAAAGGCAACTTTACCCCGCGCTTTCGCCAGCTCGATAAACTTCCCATGACGGATCAGGTCCTGGCGGCGAAGTTCCTCCGAAAAGAACTCCCAGCCCCGCTCCTTCAAAATCTGTCCGCGAAAGGCCTCCTTGGTCGGCAATGCGGCGGGCGTCAACGCATCCAGCCCGGCCTTCGTATGGACCTGGTTTAACAAGCCGAGCGCCTCAGCAGTCGGACCGTTCAGCTCATTCAATGCTTCCGCTCTGCTTAAAAGAATGTCAGCATAACGGACTACCGGAAAATCGTTGCCCAAATCTGCCCCGGTGGCATTCAAATCTTCCTCAAATTTAAAACTACGCTTGTCGTCCTGCCCCAGCACGATATGCTTGCCGTCCAGGTCATCATACTCGGTCAGGAAAACTTGCCGGCGCTGATCTTTGGCGTCGAACGAATCGTAAAATGCCGACAGTGTTTTCAGCTGCGTGGCGTAGTTTGCTTTGGCAGTACCTTTGTATTTATAGTTAGGCGGTGCCGCGTGGGGCAGATAGTTGGTACCCAACCCGGGCTGCGCGATGTGTGGGCGAACGTAAATAAATTCACTGTTCACCTCATTCGCCAGCTTGAAAAGATCGGCCCGGTTTGCACTGTTGAATAAGTTGTAGGTATTCAGGTCGATCACCTTCCGGGCTGTTTCATTGGTCTTAGCCCAATCTTTATTATTCAGGTAAAACTTGGTCAGGAAAGCCAGTGCCGCGCCTTTGGTCGCCCTTCCGTATTGCTTGGATTTCACGGGGAGGATATCACTCACAGCCGTCAGCTCGTCGGTAACGAATTTGATAAACTCCTCTTTGGTAGCCCTCGCCGGCCGGTCCTCACTGCTGCTGATACTGTTGGTAATGATCGGCGTCGGACCGAAAAGGTCGTACAGGTAAATGTACCCGCTCGCCCGCAGGAAGCGCGCCTCCGCGACGATCTGCTGCTTCCTTTCCTCGTCGAAATCAATATTGGGCACATTGTCAATCACCAGGTTAGCACGGTAAATGGCGCTGTAATAGCGCGTCCAGGCCACATCGAAAAATTCGTGGGAAGCATTCCAGGTGAAATCCTCCAACGGTTGGGCCAGCCCTCGCAACCCGCCTTCGCGGATAATGAGCAGGTCGGTGGTAACCTCCGCCATTACAAAAATATTCCTGAAACCGTCCGTACCCTGCTTTTGTTCGAGGGCATAGGCTGCATTCAGCAGCGCCTCGGCGTCGTCGGCGGTTTTGAAAAAGTTATTGGGGCCAAAAGAGGAATACACTTCCTCTTCGAGCGGCTTGTCGCAGCCCAATACCGTCAGTAACAAAAAGATATATAGTAACTTCTTCATTTTTAAAATCGTTATAGATTGATACTCAGACCGGCAGTATAAGTGCGCGACAGCGGAAATGCATTGTAATCGGCACGCACGTTGGACGTTCCGAATGCACTCACCTCGGGGTCGTAGCCTGTGTATTTGGTGATGGTAAACAGATTTTGCCCTGTCACATAAACCTGCACATTACGCACATACTTCCATTTTGCAGTCGGGAAATTGTAGCTCAGTTGGAGCGTTTTCAGCCGCAGGTACGACGCATTTTCCACCGCCCGGCTGTTCACATTGCTCGTGTATGCAACCGCTACCGGGATAGCCGATGAATTCTGGTTCGTAGGGTTGGCAGGCGTCCAGCGGTCGGTATACGTTTCCAGCAAGCGGTTCCGGCGGAATGAGATCGGATTTTCAGATTCCGTGCGGTTCAGGTTGAAGATCTTGCTTCCCTGCACACCCTGGAAAAAGAATGACAGATTGAAAGGCCCGTAGGTAAAATCGTTGTTCAACCCGTAGGTAAACTTGGGAAACGGAGAGCCGAGGATCGTCCGGTCGGCCGAATTGATCGCACCATCGCCATTCACATCCCGGTACTTATATTCTCCCGGTCGCGAAAGCGGCTGGGCGGAAGCGGCGATGTTGTCGTTCGTCTGGAACACACCGTCGACTATGTAGCCATAGTAAGCATTCAGAGGATCGCCCTTGCGGATGATCGTAAAATCATTGGTAAAACCCGCAGAACCACCCAGAATGAACGGCAGCGTACCCAGATCGGTCACCTCGTTTTTAATGGTTGAAAAATTGGCAGAGGTGCGCCAGGTGAATGGCGCCGTAATGTTAATGGAGTTAAGCGCAAGCTCGAATCCCGAGTTTTTCAGGCCGCCTACGTTTTTGAATGTCGTCGTAAAACCGGTCGTGCGCGGCACCGGAAGTTGCAGCAACAGGTCTTTGGTTTGCTTTTGGAAGTAATCAATGCTACCCGTGATCCTGTTGTCCAGGATACCGAAGTCAATCCCGAGATCGAGCTGCTTGGTCGTTTCCCATTTCAGGTCTGGGTTCGGCAGCTGGGTCGTAGAAATACCCACATAAGGCGTCCCGTCAAAAATCGCCTGCCCCTGCGGCCCGAGCAGCACGAGCGACTTGTAGCTACCGATGTCCTGGTTGCCCGTCACGCCGTAACT
>CBIHPQ010000376.1:0-6783 GCA_966211825.1 uncultured Dyadobacter sp.
CGCCTGGGCCTGGGTTACCTCGCACAGGAAGCATCCGTTTTCCGGACATTGACGGTCGAAGAGAATATTAAGGCCGTGCTCGAAATGACCGACCTCTCTAAATCCGACCAGAAACACAAGGTGGAAGAGCTGATCGAGGAATTTCACCTCGGACACGTGCGCAAGAGCAAGGGAATGGTACTCTCAGGTGGCGAGCGCCGCCGGACCGAGATCGCGAGATCGCTTGCGGTGGACCCGAAGTTCATTTTGCTCGACGAACCATTTGCCGGGGTCGATCCCATTGCCGTGGAGGACATTCAAAGCATCGTCGCCAAGTTGAAACACAAAAACATTGGCATACTCATTACCGACCACAACGTAAACGAAACCCTTTCGATCACCGACCGTGCCTACTTGCTGTTTGAAGGAAAGATATTGAAACAGGGATCAGCGGAGGAGCTGGCAGAAGACGAGCAGGTGCGCCGCGTATACCTGGGGCAGAATTTCGAGCTGAAAAGGAAGATTTAAAAAGGACTTCAGCATAGAAAAGGGAACGCTCAGGCGGCACTCCCTCTCTTACAATTATTCACCATGAACTGTATTACTAGTCAAAAGAGTAACAGCGGTGTTACTTCTTAGGGCACTTTTTACAATGCTTGCCCTTCTTCTTGTATTTCTCGCAACACTTCTTAAACACGCATTCGGTGCTGTCTTCGAAGCTTTTCATCCAGAAACACCCCTGCTCCGACCCTGCATTGTAATCATTAATTGTAAAAGCGCTCATTCACATTGCCGTTAAAACTGAGGCAAATATATTATCTATTTAGAATGATTCAAATGTTTGGCAAAAATTATTTTGAATAAATCTAAATAATCAGATTCCGGCAATAGGATACTTAGCTTGCCTCGTGGCTTGACGCGCTTACTCCGTGTGAAAATTTCAGCAGGAGGAAAATGTGGGAAAAGTGAAGGGCATTAAGGAATTTTCTCCCAGATTTCGTGGATAGGTTTACCATCGCTGCTCTTGCCACTGTGGTCCCAGCGGCCATTATCGAGCTTGAAATTGAAGGATAGCGATGAGCCGACGCGGTTGTTGTCTTTGGAGAAAAACTGGATATTTTCTGTGTATTTACCGTCTTTGGCAGTGTAAGTTCCGCCGCCAGTGGCGTAAAATCCTTTCACGGCAGGATCAATGGCAAACCACTGAAACCGTGTTTTGGATAGCATTTTAATCGTTTTCCGGGTGCCCGTTTCGTGTATTTTAACTAATTCACCCTGGCCATTGTCGCGCTCGGTGATATGCCAGGCGCCAGCCATCGGCACATTGGTGGCGTCATCTACGCGCATCCAAACCATCGATTCCTCGTACCGCAACGTCAGGATATCGTCTTTCACACTGACTGTAAACTCGATGGGAATACCGATTTTCGCGGTGTCCGCCGAATTGAACTCCGGTGTGTAAGTCATTTTGTCGCCGGTCATCGTGAACGGGCCGCCTTCTGTTCTTTCAAAATATTTATTTCCTATACTATATGAAGCGATGACGAGGTAGTTATCTGCTACAATGAGCGTTGAAGCGCTGCCGGTGGGCTCCTGCGATTTCCACGCACCCTTGGGCTTCAGGCCTTCCTGGGCCAATGTAAGAAAAGAGATCAGCAAAAAGGCGGTCGTCAGTATGTGTTTCATTGTATTCGGTTTAATGGAGTTACCATATACGTTATCAAAATTATGCCAATTTCCGCGCGAACCAACTTTTAACGCAAAACTTCCCTCAAAACATCGAGCGACCTGATCTCACCGAGCGCGTCCATGTGAATTTTATAAAAGAAAATAAGCTTTTCCAGGATCACGATCCGGCGGGCCCTGTCCAGGGGAATGGACAAACCGTAGCCATTTTCCAGCATTTGCCCGGTGGCGGCGTGTTCCTGCGCATCGGGCTGGTGCGGATAATGGTTGTCTTTCAACTCGCTTTCGAGGTCACCGGCAGTCTCCACCCCAAAACCCAGATAATGTGCCAGTTGCATCAAAAACTGGATGTGAAAGTTTTCAAAACCGGTTTTAGCCTCATCGAGATACAGCACCGATTGCTCAATAAAGTCGAACAATGGCTCGTTGTTTTCTTCCTCGCGCAAAGTTTTACCGAGCATTTCGGTCATAAAGAGCGCCAGGCCTGATTTTATTACATCAAAAGGTATCGAAAAGAAAGGGGCGTAGCATTTGAGCTCAGAAATGCGGTGAATGGTATCCTCCTTGCTTTTGTGATACACGACCATATCCAGTAATGTGAGCGGCTGGAAAAACGCGATCCTGTTGGTTTTGGACTTGCTGCTCCGTACACCATTAACGATATAGGTCTGTATACCAAAGGCTTCCGTGTAAATCTTGGCGATAATAGAAGATTCCTTGTAGCGGATGAAGCTCAATGCGATACCGCGGGTTTTATGAAGCATATAAAATTTTAATATCCGATTGATCAAAAATAGTTATCTTTCTGTTAGTTAGCTTCTCTTAGAACTAATCACAGGCTTGCCTTGAAACAGCCGGCAAATGATGGAGAACGGTTAGCAGCGGACCATTACATTTCGCAATAAATAATCCGAAAGAAGCTTACTTCGCCGTGGGTTTCAACCGACGGGAAAAATAGAAAGATTTTGGAGTTTTTTAAGCCAAAGGATTTGTACCTTTGTAAGAAATAACGAACTAAAAGAGATTTGAAATTCGTTACGCTAATATTCAGGGAATACGCTTTGCATACCAGCAAACACCAATATCTCTAACAGCATTACTCTTCTTATGAGCGACGCCATTAAGCATGAGTGCGGCATAGCACTTATCCGTCTTAGAAAGCCTTATCAATACTACATCGACAAGTACGACACGCCGCTGTATGCAGTTCATAAGCTTTCGGTTATGATGGAAAAACAGGTCAACCGGGGCCAGGATGGAGCCGGGGTAGCCAATATCAAGATCGATGTCCCGCCCGGGAAACGATATATCAGCCGATACAGATCCGTAGAACCTCAACCACTTACGGATATCTTCTCCAAAATCCACAAAAAATTCAGGAAAGGTCTCAAAAACAACCGGGACCACGCCAGCGACGCAAAATGGTTGCAGGAAAACCTGGCTTTTACGGGAGAAGTGTGGCTGGGACATCTTCGGTACGGGACGCATGGCACCAATGAAGTGGAAAACTGCCACCCGATGCTGCGCCAAAGTAACTGGCGGAGCCGCAACCTGGTGATGGCAGGCAACTTCAACATGACCAATGTCGATGAGCTTTTTGGCAAACTGGTTTCATTGGGCCAGCATCCGAAGGAGAAAGTCGATACCGTAACGGTAATGGAAAAAATTGGACATTTCCTGGATGAAGAAAACCAGCGGGTGTTCGAGCGCTTCAAAGGAGTTTATGAAAATCCGACATTGTCGGACGTCATCGAAGACAATATCGACCTGCCACGCTTGCTGTACCGCTCGTGCCGCGACTTTGATGGCGGTTATGCCATGTGTGGCCTTACCGGCTATGGCGCGTCATTCGTGATCCGCGACCCGGCAGGTATTCGCCCGGCATTCTATTATGCTGATGATGAAGTAGTTGTAGTAGCATCTGAAAAGCAGGCTATTAAGGCTGCATTCAATGTAGATTATGACCAGATCACCGAAATTACGCCGGGATCTGCGCTGATCGTCGATAAAAATGGTGAATACAACGAGTTCCCGATCCTGCCACGCCTGGAAAAACGCTCATGCAGTTTCGAGCGCATTTACTTCTCCCGCGGTACTGACCCGGACATTTATAATGAGCGCAAACAGCTGGGTAAGCTGCTGATTCCGCAAATTCTCAAAGAAGTTAACTACGACCTCGAAAACACGATTTTCTCGTACATCCCGAACACTGCTGAAACGGCATTTCTGGGAATGATCGAAGGTTTGGAAGAATATCTGGCCAAAAAACGTAAGCAGGCCATCATGGAAGGCATTCTTTTCGAAGCCGACCTTGAAAAAGTACTCTCGTTCCGTCCAAGGATTGAAAAACTGGTGACGAAGGATGTCAAATCCCGCACGTTCATCACAGCCGATGCCCTTCGCGACGATATGGTTTCGAGTGTGTACGATACCACTTTTGAGGTTGTCCGCAAGAATGTCGACACCGTCGTAATTATCGACGACTCGATTGTTCGCGGTACCACACTTGAAAAAAGCATTCTCACCATGCTCGATCGCCTGAAACCGAAAAAGATCGTAGTAGCTTCTTCGGCGCCGCAAATCCGTTTCCCGGATTGCTATGGTATCGATATGTCGAGAATGAAGGATTTTGTCGCTTACCGCGCCGTTCTGAAATTGCTCGAAGAGCGTGATCTGGAATATATGCTGGAAGATGCTTATACCCAGAGTGTTACTTCGCTTGCTACGAAGAATCCGTATCTTACCAATTATGTGAAAGCGCTCTACGAGCCTTTTAGCGACGAAGAAATTTCTCAGAAAATTGCTGAAATTATCCGTCCGAAAGGCTTGAATGCAGACCTGTCAGTAGTATTCCAGACTGTCGAAAACCTGCACAAAGCCTGCCCTGGCCACCTTGGCGACTGGTATTTCACGGGAAATTATCCGACGCAGGGAGGAAATAAAGTAGTAAACAAAGCCTTTACAAACTCCTACGAGGGTAAACTGGAAAGAGCTTATTAATAGAATATAAGTTAAGATAGCCGGCCCGGAAACGAGCCGGCTATTTTTTTATGCTACATTTCCATTAATTTGCCGACTCAATTCACAACCTAAATCTCAATGACCCAATTCAACACAATCCGGTTAGTTAAAAAAGCCTGTCTGGCATTTGCCCTCGTATTGACAGCTACTTTTGCTCAGGCGCAAGGCACCCTGAACGACATCGCATTCCTCGATGGCCGCTGGCTGGGGGATTATAATGGCGGACCGATCGAAGCCTCGTGGACTGCGCCGAAAGGCAATAACATCGTCGGCTTCATCCGGATGATCAAAGATGACAAACCTGCTCTTTATGAGATTTTTGCATTTGAACAAACCGAGAATGGCCCTGTGGCGATGGTAAAGCATTTCAAGCCAGGTATGATCTCGCTGGAAGAAAAAGAGGTCGCCGACCGCTACAAATTCATCGAGGCCAAAAAGAACCAGGCTTTGTTTGAAAAAGATGATGCCTCGGTGCGGATCATTTACGAGCGGCGCTCTCCGACTCAACTGGTAATCCAGCGCGGTAAGAAGGAAAACGATAAATGGAGCTTCGTGGATTTGTTTATTTTCAACAAAATCCCCTGAGGAATCGCGACAGCTTTTGAAACGGCAATCCAAATGGGTTGCCGTTTTTTTATGCCCTAATTTTTGAGGATGAGATACACGCCGCCCACGAGCAGGACCGTGCCCAAAATGCGAGGCCAGTTCATATGATGCACGGCAAAGCCCTGCAAGCCAAAATGATCGATGGTCATGACGGTTACCATCTGGCCGGCGATAACCAGGCACATCATATTGGCCGGACCAATGTTACGCACGATGAAAATGACGGTAATTACATAGAATGCACCCAGCACTCCGCCCATAAACCGCGTCCATGAAACCTGTTTGAGGTCTGCCAGGGAGGGAACGGGATTTTGATTGAAACAGGCAAATGCAATAGTCAGGACCACTAACCCTACAAAAAACGAGGTCATCGCCGCGAGAATAGGGTTATTGATCGACTCGCGGAGCTGCGTGTTCACGCCGGATTGAACGGCGTTACTGATACCAATGAGAAAAGCGAAGATCAGGAAAATCCAGTTCATGCGACGGATGGGAATATTAAGCTATTGCTTTAATTCATTTACCTTATCAGGATCGACGGTTTTGAAACGGCCATACACGCGCAGAATGATCGCCAGAGCTACCGTCACTTCCGCCGCGGCCACAACAATCACAAAAAGTGCAAAAAGCTGACCGCTCAAACGCTCAGGATCGTGCCTCCCGAATGCTACCAAATTGATATTAACCGCATTAAGCATTAGCTCGATACCAAGAAGCATCCCTATAAAATGCCGTTTGGTAATTGAAATGGAAAGTCCAACGCAAAATAATGCAGCTGCGACGACCAGGTAATATTGTACAGGTATGGCTGTCATGCCGTCGGGTTTCGGTTTAATGCAAGGTAAGCGGCGCCGATAAGCGCAACCAGTAACAGGATAGCCGCTATTTCAAAAGGTAACAGATGGCTCGTCATAAGCTCCACCCCGATCGTCTTAATAGTGGATTTGGTACTCATCTCCTCCCCTGCCATTTTAAAATCCGAGGACATAATGACTTTCACGAGTAATGCAAAAAGACCGGCGCCTGTCAAAAATCCCCAGATTTTCCTTGTAATAGGCACCTCAATGCGGTTATGGCGCGTAGAATCGTTGCTCTTTTCCTTCTTCTGCGTCAGCATTATCCCGAATATCAGCAGCACAAGAATGCCCCCTACGTAAATCATGATCTGCGAAACCGCCAGAAAATCGGCTCCTGCGAGCACATACAACGCGGCTACGCCCAGGAAAGCGACAAACAATGCAAATGCTCCGTAAATCAGGTTTTTGGAAAAAAGGATAAGCAGCGCGGCTGCCAATGTCAATGCGGAAAAAATGTAGAATATAATTGCTTCCATGATCGCCTATTCTTTCGGTTTAGGTTTCATTGTAGGACGAAACGCCGGCTTCGCAGGTTTCTCCGCAACCGGTTCGGCAGGATTGGGATCGGCAGGTACTTCCGGTTTCGCAAGAGCGACTTTATCAACAGGTTCTGCAGGGATATCCACAACCGGCT
>CBIHPQ010000377.1:0-6755 GCA_966211825.1 uncultured Dyadobacter sp.
TTGGGCGATGGCGCTGCCATAACTTCGGCTACTGCCCCGGTCATCGTTGTTTTTCTTTGGACGCTCTGCCCGCGGATTGTAGCACCTGGCAAGCCGCCGCCCAATGTAATAAATGTGCCATTTGCACCTTTCAGGCGGTCGAATGTTTTGTCGAGCGATTTGAAATCAAAGCCGGCCCCATACTTAACCTCGGCTACCGAAAAGCTGAAATTGATATCGAAAGTTTTATCATAATAGGCATTTTGCATGCGCCAGATCTCCGGCTTATACCATTTGTGCATGTAAAGTTGGTCGAGCGAGGCGTCATACATGCTGCCCAGCATTTCCGATGCGACCTGCTCTTTTTGCAATCCGCTGATCCTGATTTTCCATGTTTCCCTGCTCCCCGGCAATGTCTTGTCGCGGAAGGTCTCGTAGGTAATTTTAAGCTGCTTGTTGGTCCAGGGAACCTTGATGGTCTCTAAATGACTGTGAATGCGGTTGTGTTTCACAAAGAGATAATGCACAAAATAGCCTCCCCGGTCGTCTTCGGTCGCTGTGAACTGAAACACACGGATCTGGTTGTCAAGAGATGAAAAAGAAAAATTCTCCTTCGCCCTCGTTTGAACGTCGTTGATCAGGAACAGGTTATCAGCGCTGCTGCCGAGTGAAATCGTCGTCTTCTCCCCGGGTTCAATGGGTTTGGCCTCTTCTGCCCACAAGTAGGACGGATATGGCATCGTTTTCTGAGGCGCGGTCAGTTCGATATAATGGGTGTCCGAAACCTCTTCATTGGCAGTGTTTTGGGCGGTGATCTGAATTTTGTAAAAGCCTGCGGGAAGGCTCAGGTCTGCAATGGAAACGGTGGGCTCTGGGCCTAATTGGAGGGTCTTAACTACCGGTTCGCCAATGCTTGTCCAATTTTCCTTTTCTGTTTCGGCATTATATTCGTCGTGCGGGAAGGCGGCAACGTACTGATTCTTAGTCATTACAAATGTATCGGGCCCCGGCCAGTAGCGCTGGCGGATCAGTCGGCTCTCCGGGGATATTTTGGTAAACCGGATCGTCGCATTTGTGGTAACAGGGGTATCGCTGAGGTTCTGCGTGCGCACGGTCAGTGACTTAAATTCGGCAGCCCTGGCCTTTTCGGGAATTTCCGATTTTAGAATAAAGGACTTGTAGCTGGCCGAAATCACGATTCTATTGCTTCTGGTCTCGCCATTGAGATCGGTAATATCGGCGTACACGGCGTAGTCAAAGACTGGGTCGAGGTCTTTGGTCATATGCAGATCAGGAAGTGCCTCGAAGTCGATCCGGAAGTTGCCCGATGCATCGGTCGCAGTTTCGCCATGGCTTATTTCCACAGATGCAGGCATGGGCCATATCCGTTTGCTCAGCCACGAATAGATGATCCGCGGACTACGCACGACCCGGTATTTCACCAACGCCTCGTTAATGGCATTCCCCGCGTAAGCCATCGCCGTTCCCGTAACATGGATCGTATCATTGACTTTGTAGCTGTTTTTTAAAGTGTCAAACACCACTTCAAACCTCGGCCTTTTATATTCTTCTACTTTAAAACCGACGTGCGATTTCTCTGCCGTGATGCTGAAATTGCCTGTGAGGCCATTCTGGGGCAATTGAAAACTACCGGAAAAGCTCCCATACTCATTCACATAATGGCTTGCCGTGTGGATCTCCGCAGCATTTGCATTTTGAACCTTTACCTCGATCTCATACTTGCGGTCCTTCAAAACCTGCTTTCCTTTTCGGGCAATTCCCTTGTAATAGACGGTCTGACCAGGCCGGTAAATACCCCGGTCGGTGAAAAAATATATCTCATCGACTTCGTCGTCACTTTCGTTCCTGATGTCGCTAAAACCTGCCTGATACATGGGCCTGTTTTCCCTCAGAAAAAGGTGGTCGTCTCCGTGCGTTATCTCAGGAAATGCCTCACCACGATTTTTGATTTCTAATTTTAAGGGCACTATGAACTGCCCGTTTGCATCGGTTTTAAGAAGTGCCCCACGCGAAAAATCGTTATTGCGGGTTCCGTAGTTATAGTTCCGGTACCATATCTGCACGCTTGCATTGGCAACTGGCCGGCCGCTGTCCCTGTTCAATACGAAATAGCGGTCGTTTTTCCGGATATAGCTGAGGTTGGAAACGTAAAAGAGCTGCGATGCCATCATCGTTACACCGTCTTTGAAATCCGGATCTGTACCCGCCAGCAGAAAGTAGTCGCCTGTCGCCAGACCGTCTACCTTGATTTCAGTGCTATGAGGCTGGAAATCGCGTGTATCGGGCAATGCCTGGGTCCAGGTACGCATGGCAGGATGCCGCGTGAGGACCTTCCATTTGTTGTCGTAGTTCGTTCCCTCATAGTTTGCAATAGCCGCTGCGTCGGCTTTAATAAGCCGGAAATGCAGCATCGTCGTGTTTTTGAAATTCACCAGAACCCGGAAAGGTTGGTTCGGAACATTGACGCGTTCCAGGATAATGCCCAGCTGCGTTTGCCGGATCATATTCAGCAGATTAAATGCATTGATACCACCTTCTGTCTCCGGATTTTCTGCAACAATTTTTTCGCAGATAGTAATGGCCTTCACATTTTCGTAACGCATTGTCGAATCCATGCCTGGCTTGTACTGGTCTCCGCGCGCGCGATGCCATGCCGCCTTCAGGTACCATGCCTGTGCAGCGGCGGGTGTAGACTGATATTGCTCTGCTATATGGTTGACGGCCATATAATAAAGGCTGTCCTTGTCGGGATGCACCGATTTTTGCCTTACGTACTCGATCCGCGCCAGGTCTGCGTCGATCAACGCATCGGGTGAAGGATCTTCAAGGTGAAAGGCGATCAGTTTCTGATATAGCAGCAATGCCTGGTGTTCCAAAGCCAGGGAGTCGCGGGTTTCAAACTTGCGATGGATGAAATCCGCCGCCGGATCGAATGCGGAGGCGGTATTGATCTCGAAGGAATAGGCGGGTTTCGGAACGTTTCGCTCGTCCGAGGAGAAGTAGGCCAATGCATTGAATGCCAGCAGATCAAACAGCGTGGGCCGCAGTTTGCGGGTATTGCCTTTGAAAATGATCGCATCGTAAGGTTCGAGCGGCGTCTTTTTGAGCAAATCCTCTTCCCGGATCGATTCGAGGAACAGCTCGCTGATCCTCCGGTGGAAATCGCCGGTACCCCAAGTTTCGATGTCGGTTTTGTCAAAATTTACGGTGGCTGTCCGGTTGTACAACTGCCAGCGAACGGTATGGTAGTAATTGACATATTGGGATGCAATCAGGCTCGTGAGGATAGCTTTGGCCGCGCCGCTCGCTCCCGCCCGCTCTTTTTCCAGCTCACCGATGGCTGCTACCACATGCTGCTCCCGGTTTTCCTGCTGAACCTGGATCATGTAAATGGCCGCTTTGATTACCTGCGCTTCCTGTTTGTCCTTCCTGGCTTGCTGGTAAATGCCTTTAATCTGCTCCAAAGCATCCTTGTCCAGCCCTTTGTTAATCAGTTCATCCACTTTCTTCCACTCGTTGCTGTAATCCTTAATAGGGCTTTGTCCGTAGGTGTGCATAGTTAATGATATGATAATGGTGATGATCAGGTAGTAACCGATGGTGTACGCTATTTTCATCGTGAGCGGAATTTGGTTTGTGATGATTTGATAAAGATAGTAAAACGCCGCAGCGTCAAAAACGGCATTTAGCAGCCGGAAAGCGTCATTCGGCAAACATGGCCGGAAAGCCTTACCTGATAGAAGTATAAAAGATCTACATTGCCTCTTTTTACAATATGAAGTATCTTTAAATAGTGCTTTTGCAAAATATAACTAATTACTACTCTTCTTGAACGAATTTTATTTTTAAGTCAATCTATGCGTACGATCATGTTGGTGGCGGGGATCATCGTCGCACTGGTGTTGGGGAAATTATTTATTTTCTCAAAACCCGGTGACGGCAAGGGTTCCGATGCGAAAAAAGGCGGGGAAACGAAAAATGCGAAATCCTCCGGCGGAGCTGTGCCGGTGAATGTATTTATTGTGGGTAACGAGTCCATCGAAAACCAGATTTTTGCTTCCGGAACGGTGGTGCCCAACGAGGAAGTCAACCTGATGGCGGAAATATCGGGCAGGCTTGTGAAGCTCGACATTAAGGAAGGTTCGTTCGTTGCCAAAGGCCAGCTCATCGCAAAGATCAACGACCGCGAACTCCGCGCCCAGCTGCAGAAAGTTGCCTATAATCAGGATTTGAGTAAAAAAATAGAAGCGCGCCAGAAGAAATTACTGAATGTAGAAGCCATTAACCTGGAAGAATATGATGTTACTTCCAACAATATACGCGTTCTCGAAGCTGAAAAAGAAGTGATCGAGGCGCAACTTGAAAAAACGGAGATCCGTGCGCCGTTCAGCGGGCGCATCGGTCTGAAATTCATCAGCGAAGGCGCATATCTGGCTCCGGGTACGCCAATCGTAACCATTGTGCAGAGCAACCCTATTAAAATCGACTTCACCGTCCCCGAAAAATACAGCCCGAGTATCCGGGTAGGCAGTACCGTCAAGTTCAACCTCGACGGCGACCCGTCGACTTACAGTGCCAAAATCCTGGCAATTGATCCGAAAGTGGACGAGAACCTTCGCACGCTGCGTGTACGCGCGATCGCGAACAACCCCGAAAGCCGCTTCGTACCCGGTATGTTTGTGAAAGTACTCGCCGACCTCGACGCGAACCGTAAGGCGATGATGATCCCTACGGAAGCCATTGTGCCGGTTTTGAAGGGTAAGAAAGTATTTGTCGTGAAAGACGGCAAAGCGCAGGAGGCCATGGTCACGACGGGATTGCGTACCGACAAAAAGATCCAGATCATAGACGGGTTACAGCCCGGCGATTCGTTGATTACTTCGGGCATCATCGCCATCAAACCTAACACCGCCGTGAAGGTCAACCTATGAGTATCTCAACCCTTTCCATCAAAAGGCCGGTTCTCGCGATTGTGATGAACCTGCTGATTATTTTGTTCGGGTTCCTGGGTTACAAATTCCTGGGGATGCGCGAATTTCCGTCCATTGACCCGCCCGTCGTTTCCATCCGTACGAGCTATACCGGCGCGAATGCCGATATCATCGAGTCGCAGATCACCGAGCCGCTCGAAAAACAGCTGAACAGTATCGAAGGCATCAAGTCCATCAGCTCCACCAGCAGCCAGGGAACAAGCCAGATCACCGTCGAGTTCGACATTGGTGTGGATATGGAACGTGCCGCGAACGACGTGCGCGATAAGGTCGGTTCCGCCTCGCGGACATTGCCATTGGATATCGATGGCCCGCCGGTGGTGAGCAAGGCCGATGCCAACTCCGAGCCCATTATCGTACTGACATTCACGAGCAACACCCGCTCGCACCTCGAAGTGAGCGATTATGCCGAGAACGTCATCGCTCAGCGCCTGCAAACGATCGAGGGTGTGAGTGAAATCCGCATTTTCGGGCAAAAGAAATATGCGATGCGGATCTGGATGGATCCGGTCAAAATGGCTTCATTGGGCATTACAACCCAGGATGTAAAATCCGCGCTCGACAAAGAGAATGTGGAGTTGCCAAGCGGGAAACTTGCGGGCGACAACACCGAGCTCACCGTCAAAACCGTCGGCCGGTTCCGTACCGAGGAGGATTTCAATGAAATGATCGTCAAGAACTCGGCGACGCAGACCATCCATTTGAAAGACATCGGTTCTGCGACATTAGGGCCTGAGAATGAGGAGACGATCCTGCGGCTGGACAATGTGCCGATGATCGGCCTCGCGATTTCGCCGATGCCGGGCGCGAACTACCTCAATATTGCCGAGGAAGTCAACAAACGGATGGCCGCCATCAAAAAGGAGCTTCCGAAAGATTATGAACTCGACACGCTGATCGATAATACCGTTTTTGTTGAGCGTTCCATTGAAGAAGTGGGGGAGACCCTGCTGATTGCCATTGTACTGGTGGTTATCATCATTTACCTGTTCTTCCGCGATTGGCTCATCGCCTTCCGTCCGTTGATCGACATTCCGGTTTCACTCATCGGGACATTCTTCATTATGTACATCATGGGCTTTTCCGTGAACGTGCTTACGCTGCTCGCGATCGTGCTCGCGACCGGGCTCGTGGTCGATGACGGTATCGTGGTTACGGAGAATATTTTCAAGAAGATCGAACAGGGCATGAGCCCGATCGAGGCGGCCATCAAAGGCTCGAATGAGATCATCTTTGCAGTATTATCGACATCCATTACACTGGCTTCCGTGTTCCTGCCCGTGATTTTTATGGAGGGTTTTGTAGGAAAACTGTTCCGGGAGTTCGGTATCGTTATTTCCGCCGCTGTATTGATCTCCGCATTCGTTTCGCTGACGCTGACGCCGATGCTGAATGCCTACCTCGTTCGCAAGACCCATAAGAAAAGCTGGTTCTACGAAAAGACGGAGCCGTTTTTTGAAAAAATCACCAACGACTACGGTAATGCACTGGCGAAATTTCTGAAAATGCGCTGGGCAGCTATCCCGCTGGTGGCGGTTACGATGGGGATGATCTGGTTTTTCGGTAAAGACCTCCAATCCGAACTCGCACCACTCGACGACCGCAACTGGTTCCGTATCAACATGACGGCCCCCGAAGGCTCATCATTCGAGTTTACCGACCGTTGTGTGCAGACTGTGAGCGATATGCTGATGGACTCCATGCCGGGACGTCAGGGGTTGATGATGATCACATCGCCAGGCAACTCAGGACTTGGAGCTGCCA
>CBIHPQ010000378.1:0-6746 GCA_966211825.1 uncultured Dyadobacter sp.
ACATTATCTTTACAAAATCGATAGAATAGAAGCACCTCTAATACCAGGATGATAACCAGGATCATTTTCACGGCAAGCCTTATGCTGACAATCGTTGGTTTGGGATTTTGCCAGCCTACAACGAGCAATCTGGCGGTCAAAAAGTACCCGTCATCGAGTTTCAATGCACGCTACCTGCGCCTTCAAAAAACGGGCGAGGACACAGCGAGGGTCAATCTGCTTCTGGAAATAAGCAGTATATGCCATCGGAAGCAAACGCTGGAATCGCCCGACAGCTCCATTATGTTCGCACGGCAGGCGGCTGCGCTCAGCAAACGGCTCCGCTATACCGACGGCTACTGCGAGGCGATTTTCCTGATATGCAAATCACACCTTCGCAAAGATGACCTCCCGGCTGCGGAGCGGATGCTGAACGAAGCAAAGGGAGAACTCTACATAAGACTCCTGTTGGTGCTGACCGAATATTGTATGGATAAAGGCGGCCCCGGGTCCGACAAAATGCAAAAGGCAGTGCGATACCTGACATTGGCAAACCGGATGAGTACCAACCTGAAATCAAGGCATTGGATGACGGAAAGCGGCATTGCCCTGGGCAAATACCATTTCCGTATGGGGCAGATGACGCTCGGGAGAAACCGCTTTTATGAGGTGATCAATTATTACAAACAAGTTCACGATAAAGCGGGAGAAGCGCACTGGTGGCAGGAACTGGGCCGCTATATCCCCGACACCGACAGCACGTATGCGATAGAGATCAACAGCTTGCAGCGTGCAAGAACGCTCTACAAACAACTTGGAAACGCGAAGGGGCAGGCGGAATGCCTGGACAACGAGGCGTACATCCACATAGCCCACGGACGGCCCGACCTGGCCGAAAAGAGCGGTATCGAGGAACTGAGGGTTTTGAAATCCGCCGGTCTTGATCACAAGTTGCCCTCCTGCTATGAGCGGCTTTCAAAAACCATGCTGAAAAAGAAAAATCACGACAAGGCATTGGAATACGCGCTGCTGGGAATGGAAAGCGTAAAGGCTTTGAAAGACAGCAACCAGTTGACGAAAACCTACGAACTGATCGGAGACCTGCAACGAACGATAGGGAACCCGACCGAGAGCGTTCACTATTACAAACTCGCTTTGTCCTCCATAACCCAATCGCCGAATCTGGCGCACAGTCTGCTGAAAAGATTGACAGAAGTGCAACTCGGGATGAACCGTCCGGCAGAGGCACTGGCATCTATCCAATGGCTGGTTAAATGGCGGGGCGGCCCTCAAACGAACAGCGAGAAACAGCTTTTCGCGCTGATGATGGCCAACTGCTATGCCGAAATGGGCCAACTAGCCGCGGCCGAACGGTATTACGCAGAAGTAGCCCGGCTGAATGATGAGATCCAGTCGACGCCGGTTTATCATTGGTACACATTTACCAACGTGGTGGGTGCCGAGGCCTACCTGGCGGTTGCTCGATTTTACGCCCGCCTGAAACGTTACGACAAATCCAACCGGTACCTGGCCGCCACCTTACGGTCCAGGAACCTCACGGCCGACATGGAAAGGGAATCGAGGTATTTGCGCTATAAAAATGATTCGATTGCCGGAATTTTACCGGCATCAACCGTCAATTTCCGGCGATATGTTTCCCTCAACGACTCCATCGACCGCGTCACCAACGACCAGCAATTGGAACTGCTGAAAGCCAACTTCAAATCGGCGCAGCGGGAAAAAGATATTAAGCTGCTGAAAAACGAGGCACTACTGCGAGAGCGCCAGCTGCAATTGTCGGCGCAGAAGGAAAAGCTTACCTACGCGGGAATCTTCACATTGTTTTGCCTCCTGGGACTGACATACAACAGTTTTCGCATCAAGCAGAACAAGAACCGGCAGTTGGAAGCCCAGCAGGACATCATTCATAAAAAGAATGTGGCGCTCCTTAAACTGATCGACGAGAAGGAGTTGCTGATGAAGGAAGTCCATCATCGGGTGAAAAATAACCTGCAAACGGTAACCAGCCTGCTCACGTCACAGTCGTTCCATCTGAGGGATCAGGGCGCTGTAAAGGCCATTGACGACAGCCGCAACCGGATTGAAGCTATTTCCATGCTGCATCAACGGATTTATCAGTCCGGGAACATGGTTGGAGTTCCGCTGAAAAGCTACGTCGCCGAGATGATCTACAACCTCGAAGAATGCTTCGATACCGTCGGCCGGATCGGGTTCACGATAGAGGTCGAAGATATGATCCTGGATTTGTCCCAGACGGTGCCGGTGGGTTTGATATTGAATGAAGTCATTACCAATTCTTTGAAATACGCCTTTCCCGATGGCCGGAAAGGCCATATCGGGGTTTCCCTGATAAAGCTCGGCCGCGACAGGTTATCGCTCAGCGTTTCTGACAATGGAACCGGGCTTCCGGCCGACTTCGATATCGCCAACAGTCCGACGTTCGGTTTCCAGCTGATCAAGGGTCTTACGGCAGATCTGAATGGCCAGTTGACAATCCGGAGTGAATCCGGAACAAAATTACGGATAGACTTCAATCAGGTGTCGCCAGGCCCCTCCTCAGCTTCATCCCGAGAACATCCGGGCGTCGTTGTAAATTGAATATGAGGCGAGAAAATATTGTTGGAAAACTCGCAGCACAGATAAACGAGTGATTTATCTTGAACCCATCCTACCGCCCAGTATTTCTATAATTGGGCTAATGTTCCAATTCAACTGGTTGTGTAACCACCGTTGGCAAATATCGTTTGCCCGGTGATCCACCAGCCCTCAGTTACCAGAAACTCAATCAACGGAGGTTAGTTGTTGCGAAGTCCGGAGATGATCTTGGTTCCTACCCAATCTGCTTTTCGACAATATTTTATCCTTCATTTGAAAAGAAAACCACCCGTCTGTATTAAAACAAATTTCTAATATTACAACACCCTCAAACCATAATTGTTGCCATACTAAGCGAAAGACAACGATACCCCGTACATGGAAAACAGCATCCATTCGAAATGCGTACAGTGTCAATTTAAGCGATCGTCTAATACAGTCATTATAAAACAATTGCTATTACTAATTAAGTCTTATTTCAAACCAATATTCGATTGAAATATAAATGAGGTAAGCAAATCGTCGCGACTGGATAAAATAAATTGATTTACACTACACTTAAACTCCGTAGCAAATGAAAAAAAAATTTAATAGTAAACCATTACTTAAAGCAGCAGTTATAATTTCCCCGTATTTGTTTAGCATTCCCTTTACCTGGGCGCAGGAACCTACCCCATTTGCCTGCTCTAATCTTGCTTATCAAGTGAGCGGGCCCAATACGGGAAATTCGATTCTGTATAGCTACAATGTTTCCACAGGTGCCCGGACCTTGCTGGGCGCACTTCCGGCGAGAATTAATTCCATAGGTTACAATACGTTGGACAACTTTATTTGGGGCATCAATGTGATAACCAATCAGGTCGTTAAGATTGGCGCTAACGCCGCCCTTACCACTTACTCCATTCCTAATTTGCCAGCGCCGACGGTCACCGCTTACTACAATGTCGGAGAGGTTTTTGGGGACGGCTACCTGTTTATATACAGCAGACTGGCCACGAGATATTACGTAATTGACATTAATCCCGCCAGGACATCGACTTATCTGAAAATGGTTGATCCGACAGCCTCTTATGCATTGGATACCGCTCCGTTCGGAACTCCTTTGGCTGGCGTTGCCAGTCTGGACATATCAGATATTGTCTACAACGCTCCAAATGGGCTTTTACACGGTATCATCGATGCACAAAGTGCAACCAATGCATATCGCAGATTTACCATTAATCCGGCAACGGGGCAGGTAACAATCGCGGCAACATCCGTTGCGGGAGGCGGCATTCAAAATAATGAGAACGTAGCTTTTGGTTCGATTTTTATCGATCAGACGCCCAACTCATTTTATGTGTTTGCCAATACCCTGGGAGGATTCTACCGGGTCAACATGACGACAAATTCCGCTACCCTCATATCGACAGCTCCCACAGGAGGGGCAAACAACAACGACGGAGCGAGTTGCCCCAATGCGCTATTGGTTACATCTATTTCGGGCACGGTATTCCATGACCCGGATGGAGGAAATGTGAATAACAGCTCAGGAGGCCCCAACGTAGTTCCCTCCGGACTTTATGCTAATCTGATCGGCACTGACGGAAATGTCGTAGCTGTCGCTGCCGTAAACTCCTCTGGATTTTATGGTTTTGCCGGCATTCCAGCTGGCGATTACCACGTAGTACTGAGCACAACAAATGCAACCCCGGGTACCGCCGCTCCTTCGCCGAGCCTTCCGGCAGGATGGATAAATACGGGAGAGTTCAATGGTGCGGAGAATACGGGCAATGTAGCGCCTGCCGACGGGATCAGTCCTGTATTCACAATCGGAATCAACAGCACTGATGTCAATTTCGGCATCCAGCAACCTCCTGTGGCTGACCCTAAAATATACGCAGTCCCTAATGCCGCGTTCAGTTCTACACCTCCCGCCGCTTACCCCGCTCTACCGGATTATCAGGCCATCTCGGCATCGTCAACAAACCTGACCGGCTACCCGACAGGCGGCTCGCTATCAGGCTCTGACGCAGAAGATTGCCCGGCCGGGGAATGTAATACAGGTACGGGTACCGTCTTCAATATCGTCTCTATTGAACCAACTACCCAGCTCTATTATGACTTCGGTACAGGTCCTGTGGCGGTCGATGTAACAGGCGGGCCGGTAACCATCCCGGATTTTGACGTGGCTAAACTGGTGATCTACGGCGCAGTCGGTAGCGGTACAGGGGCCAACCTGATTGGGTTTACCTACTCGATCACAGATAACGCAGGGGCCACCAGCACCGCAGTGGCTTACACCATCCAGACCGAAGCCCCGATGCCGGTAACATTGGTCAGCTTCGATGCCCGCCAGGAAGGCCCCCTCGTAAACCTGGTATGGTCCACATCCACCGAGGAAAACAGCAAGGGCTTTGAGATTGAGCGCAGCACCAATGCATCCGACTGGGCGAAAATTGGGTTTGCGGCCTCGCAGTCGCTTGAAATGGGAAGTACCAACAGGATTGACTACATTTTTACCGACACAGCCCCACTGAAAGGGATCAGCTATTACCGTCTGAAAATGATCGACTTTGACCGGAGCTTTGCTTACAGCCAGATCCGGTCAGTCAATAGCGAGGATGGGCATGCGGTAACTTTGTATCCAAACCCCGTATCAACATCACTGCTGATCAAAAATGTGCCGACTGAAAAAGTCAGCCGGATTATGGTTCTGGATCTGACAGGGCGTAAGGTGATCGATCAGCGGGGTATGCTGGCCAGCGGAATAGACGTATCCCGATTACCGGCAGGTAACTATACGGTCGACATCAAAATGCTGGACGGTAGTCATAAAAGAAGCAACATTATCGTCGGGCGTTGATTGAAACGTGTGGCAACCCCGATTTGCCCTTGTTTAAAACCAGCTAAAAATACCTGCTTTCCTATTTACAAAGACAAGGGAGGCAGGTATCAAACTAAAAGAGGCCATCTTGTATGGCCTCTTTTAGTTGGTACTGGGGGTTCGATTAGTTTTGGATTAGCCCCTGGGCGGAAGCTCATGGTGTGTCATAGAACTAAGTCCATCATTTTCCACTTCATAAAATGAGACTTACCCGGTTAAAGTATTGCACCGGAAAACATCGACGATTAGAAGCATAAAATCTAACATTTTCAAAAAACAATGGTCGCTAATGTCCTGGATCTGGCTGGGGCAATGGGAAATCCCATCATGAGAATGATAATCTAGGGGCTGGTTTGTCATTTATAAGCAAAGAAAAAACGGGATCCGAAATTCGGATCCCGTTTCATTTATTACCGAAAGTACTGTTATTTTACCACAAACGTTTTGCTGTGAACTTCCCCGTTCGCATAGGTAACGCGCAACACATACACACCCCCACGAAGGCTTCTGATGTCCAACGTGTTTCCTGACTGCGCGGCATTCAATACTTCGATACCCGCGACATTGTAGACCGAAACCTTGTACGAACCGGATTGCGGCAGCCCCAGCAAAAGTTTACCATCCGCTACCGGATTAGGATATACGGACAGGGCATTCCTACCCGACTCGAACCGGACAGCAGCAATGGAACTGAACGCGTAAGATCCATCCGCATCGAGCTGTTTCAGACGATAGTAGTTGCTACCCGACAATGGTGCGGCGTCTGCAAAGCGATAGGTCAACAGGTTTTTGCTGTTGCCGTCAGCCGTTTGGTTTTCCACAAAACCGATAGCCTGCCATTTGCGCGCATCCGCACTTCTCTGGATCTCAAATCCGGCGTTGTTCGTTTCTTCGGTTGTTGCCCAGCTCAGATTAGCCGTGCTTCCTTCTTTGGCCGCATTGAAATACGCCAGCGTAACAGGCAGAGCAGACTCCTCGGTCGTAGACAAGTAGACAAACGATGAGAACGAAGTAAGGTTATGGAACTCAACATAGTTCACACCATCTTCCACGCCCGTAGCGTCAGGCGTAAGCGAAACTGCCTTCGCAGCGTCGAGTTTTCCGTAGGTATAAACGTTCGCGATTACCTCTTCGGCAGTTCCTTCATATTTAAACCATCCACTCACTTTCGCACCCGGCACCTGCGTATCATTCAATTCCGTCTGGCTGTAATAGATCCGTACTTTGCCTCCTGTAAACACCGTTCCGGACGCATCGGTCGCGGCGGTGATACGCGGCATGAGCT
>CBIHPQ010000379.1:0-6736 GCA_966211825.1 uncultured Dyadobacter sp.
TTGTAAAATACTGTTATTCAGACGAAAAGTGTGTACCTTTGCACCCTGTTTGGCCAAATTACATCCAGACAAAAGCCAAACGGCTATTGCGCGTAGTTCTAACCATTTCGTAGCAATGCCGTAAACAACTGACCTATAAAACAATGCAAGCCATTCGTAACATCGCAATTATTGCGCACGTTGACCACGGTAAAACGACTTTGGTCGACAAAATCATCCACGCGTCAAAGCTGTTTCGCGACAATCAGGAGTTCGACGACCTGATCCTCGACAACAACGATCTGGAACGTGAGCGTGGGATTACAATTGTTTCCAAAAACGTATCGGTGCGTTACAAAGATGTGAAAATCAATGTAATTGATACACCAGGTCACGCAGACTTCGGTGGAGAGGTGGAACGTGTTCTTAAAATGGCGGATGGCGTTTTGTTGCTGGTCGATGCATTCGAAGGACCAATGCCACAAACCCGTTTCGTATTGGGCAAAGCCATCGATTTGGGTCTGAAACCGATCGTGGTTGTTAATAAAGTAGATAAAGAAAACTGCCGCCCGGAAGAAGTTCAGGAAAATGTTTTTGATTTGATGTTTAACCTCGGCGCTACCGAAGACCAATTGGACTTCGTGACCGTTTATGGTTCGTCAAAACAAGGATGGATGGGCCCGGATTGGCAGACACCAACTGATAACATTACCTATTTGCTGGATACGATCATCGAATCCATCCCTGCGCCGGTAATCGACGAAGGTACATTGCAAATGCAAATCACTTCTCTTGACTACAATGCATTCGTTGGCCGTATCGCCATCGGTCGTGTGAAAAGAGGAACTATTAAAGAAGGATCTACATTGTCGCTCTGCAAAGCCGACGGCGTGATCAAGAAAGTGAAAGTAAAAGAAGTTCAGACATTTGAAGGTCTTGGCCGCGTGAAGGTTGCGGAAGTTACTGCGGGTGATATCTGCGCAGTGACGGGTATCGAAGATTTCGAAATCGGTGATACCATCGCTGACCTCGAAAATCCTGAGCCAATCGCTCGTATTGCCGTGGATGAGCCTACAATGAACATGCTTTTCACGATCAACAACTCTCCATTCTTCGGTAAAGAAGGCAAGTTTGTAACATCACGCCACCTTCGTGACCGTTTGATGAAAGAAACTGAGAAAAACCTCGCCCTTCGCGTAGAGCCTACTGATACGGAAGATAAATTCCTTGTTTTCGGCCGTGGTATCCTTCACTTGTCGGTATTGATCGAAACAATGCGTCGCGAAGGCTACGAATTGCAGTTGGGTCAGCCACAGGTGCTTTTCAAAGAAGATGAGAACGGCGAGCGTCTTGAACCGATCGAAACATTGGTGGTAGACGTACCGGAATCGACTGCCGGTAAGGTAATAGAACTTGCTACACAGCGTAAAGGTGAATTGCTCGTAATGGAACCGAAAGGCGATTTGCAGCACCTTGAATTCCTCATTCCTTCAAGAGGTCTGATCGGTCTTCGTTCCAACGTGTTGACTTCTACACAAGGTGAAGCCGTAATGACGCACCGTTTCAAAGAATTCGGGACATTCCGCGGACCAATCCCGGGACGTATCAGCGGTTCTATCATTTCAAAAAATACAGGACCTGCTACGGGTTATACCATTGATAAATTGCAGGATCGCGGTCGCTTCTTCGTAGAGCCGGGTGATGAAATTTACGGTGGACAGGTTATCGGAGAGCACAACCGCCCGAACGATATCGTTGTAAACTTGCAGGAAGCGAAAAAACTGACCAACATGCGTGCTTCGGGTACAGATGACGGACTGCGTATCGCGCCGAAAATCAACTTCTCTCTGGAAGAATCTATGGAATACATCCAGAAAGACGAATACCTGGAAGTAACTCCGACAAGCATGCGCATGCGGAAAATATACCTGGATGAGAACGAGCGCAAGCGCTACGCATCCAAAATGGAAATGGCTTAATCAGGCCGGACATTCCAAACCCGAAAAGGAGGCAATTTTTTGCCTCCTTTTTTTATTTTTCTACATTCCAGCATTCGCCCCAATTCCGTCAGAATATTTGGGATAATCCCGAAAAACCACGGTATAATTTTAGTGTAAGCCAATAGCCTGAAACATTCTACGTCGCTTGTCTTTTATTACTATTTCAAGAAAAACTAGTTTTTTGCTTTTATAATAACAAATAGCGTAGTTTGTAATACCGACTCTCCATTTTTGAGTTAACTATTTTATTATCAACATTTTAAATATCAAATAATGTCTTACATAGAACCGGCTCCGATCAAGGATAAAGATAATCCGTTGGAGTCAATGATGCAGCGATTTGATAAAGCCGTAGACCTCCTCGGCATTTCCGAAGAAATGTACTATATCCTCAAAGTGCCCCGTAAACAGGTCACCGTCGGGCTACCCGTAACCATGGATTCCGGCGAGATACGGACATTTGAGGGTTACCGCGTAATCCACTCCACCATTCTCGGGCCCAGCAAGGGTGGCATCCGCTTCGATCCCGACGTAAACCTGGACGAAGTGCGGGCACTTGCGGCCTGGATGACGTGGAAATGCGCCGTTGTCGATATCCCCTATGGCGGTGCCAAAGGCGGTGTCGCGTGTAACCCGCGCGAGATGTCGCCCGGGGAGATCGAACGCCTCATGCGCGCCTACACGACGGCATTACTCGATGTTTTCGGTCCGGACCAGGATATTCCAGCTCCCGACATGGGCACCGGTCCGCGTGAAATGGCGTGGCTGATGGATGAATATTCCAAGTCGAAAGGTATGACCGTCCCGGCTGTCGTAACCGGCAAGCCACTGGTTTTGGGCGGCTCTCTGGGGCGCACGGAAGCAACGGGCAGAGGCGTGATGGTATCTGCATTGGCTGGCATGGAAAAGCTCCGGATCAATCCCTACCGCGCCACGGCGGCCGTGCAAGGCTTTGGTAACGTCGGCTCGTACGCGGCCCTGCTCCTGCGCGAGCGCGGCACGGCCATTCACGCGATCAGCGATATTTCGGGGGCATATTATAACGATAAAGGAATTGACGTCGCCGACGCCATTGCCTACCGCGACGCCAACAAGGGATCACTCGAAGGCTATACCAAAGCAGAACTGATCTCGGGCGACGACCTCTTTACATTGCCCGTCGACGTACTTGTGCCGGCAGCGAAAGAAGATGTGATAACCCGTAAAAATGTGGCCAGCATTCAGGCGCGGATGATCGTAGAAGGTGCCAATGGCCCCACTTCCGCCAAAGCCGACGATATCATCAATGAAAAAGGCATTATGGTAGTGCCCGATATCCTGGCTAATGCAGGCGGCGTCACAGTTTCCTATTTCGAATGGGTACAAAACCGCATCGGCTACAAATGGACGCTCGAACGCATCAACCGCCGTACCGACCGCATTATGAAGGATGCATTCGACAAAGTGTATGAAACCTCGCTGAAATACAAAGTGTCGCTCCGCATCGCCGCGTACATTGTGGCGATCGACAAGGTCGCCAGTACGTATAAGTATCGCGGAGGGTTTTAAATGTCAGGTGTGGTCAGGTATGGTCAGGTGTAGTCAAGAATTGTCATGATTGTCAAGTATTGTCAGTTATTGTTTTAAGTAAAAATACATCCTGACTACACGAGAACATCCCTGACTACACCTGACCACACCAGACTCCCCGCTTCGCAACGCCACAATCGCTTAACAATTTCTTAATAAACCACTTCCGATGACAAACCGAATCTAAACCGGTTTCAAAGTGTTAACTTTAAGGCTAAATTTTTAACAGATTCGCTGTATGCCGGAAGCCAACCCGGGCGTACAGCATGCCTTGAAGTACCATGTCGTTAAGTCCCCGCTTTATTGCCGTCATCCTCGCGTTCCTGATATCGCTCATTACCACCGCGTTCCTTGCATTCGTGGATGGGGTTTCGAAAGGGATGCTGTTTGTTTCGGCTATCTCATCATTCATTTCCTCTTTTTTCCTCGTGCTGTATGCCGTCGACATTCTTGTTTTCCGAGAGGTGAACAAAATGTACCGGACGATCCACAAGCTGAAAATGCGGGATTTCAATATGGCGCCTCGCAAGAAGCTTATCAGGGAATCCAATCCTTTGAAGACGATCAACGACGAAATTTTTGTTTATGTAACCAAAAAACAAAAGGAGATCGATGAGCTGAAAAAGCTGGAACTGTTCCGGAGGGAATTCCTGGCCGATGTTTCCCACGAATTCAAAACGCCGATTTTCGCCGCCCAGGGATTTATCCATACGCTGCTCGACGGCGCTATGGACGATGAGAAAGTACGCGAACGCTTTTTGCGCAAAGCAGCCAACAATCTCGACAGCCTGGATGTGCTCGTTAAAGACCTGCTTGTGCTTTCACAGATGGAAACCGGGGACATCAAGATGAACATCGTACCAACCGATCTCCGCAAGCTCACGCTCAGCATTTTCAGCCGGCTCGAACACATTGCCAAAACCCGGAATGTGGCATTAAAAGTCAAGCCGGACGATATGCCGGAAGTCTGGATCAGGGCCGACGCCGACCGGATGGAACAGGTAATGCTCAACCTGATCGAGAATGCCATTAAATATGGCAATGAGAACGGCAAGGTAATCGTCCATTTCAGCGAGAGCAAAAAATACATTGAGGTGGAGGTGAAAGACAACGGCCCGGGCATCCCGCACGAGCATTTGAACCGAATTTTCGAGCGTTTCTACCGGATCGACAAAAGCCGCAGCAAAGAAATCGGCGGTACAGGTTTGGGACTTGCCATTGTAAAACATATATTGAACGCCCACGACACCAAGATCGCCGTTATGTCGAAGCCGGAGAAGGGCACGACATTTTCGTTCAAGCTTGAAAAAGCTTATCACCAGCAGCTGCCGGAGACAAAAACGGAGGATGTCGTCAACCTGTTGAATCCATAATCAATTTCTAACACCATAAATCATCATCCATGTTTATCCACAACGTATTCTTCTGGTTGAAGGAGAAGGACAACGAAGAAGCAAGACAGGCATTGCTGGCCGGCATTAAATCACTTGAAGCAATCGAATCCGTAGAATCGGCCTATATCGGTCCTCCGGCGGCTACACGCAGACCGGTTATCGATGCTACTTACGACTTCGCCGAAATCCTCGTTTTCAAGGATGAAGCTGCCCATGACGTATACCAGGTTCACCCGCTGCACAAGAAATTCGTAGAGGAATGCGCCCATCTCTGGGAGCGCGTATTGATTTACGACGTGGAAGCGTAAACCTAATATTTGTTAACAAGTTATCCACACAGCAAATGTGTATAACTTGTTAACAACCTCTCAAAAGCTACATTTTCAGCCGATTAAGCTACATTTAAGCAATATCCACAGTGTGGATAACTTTTTCCACCACCTCCATTCCCCTCTCCACGGCACTAATCGACCGTCCAATTCGTTCTAGAAACAGTACAAAACGAACTAGAACCGTGAAAACAAATAGAATTGTGCTGTCGGTCATCGTGACGCTGGTCGCGGCAATATCAATATCATCCTGTACCTATCGTTCTTACGAACCGGGCTATGATTATGGCTACCGGCATGGTTACAGGTACCACAATGCTCCGCCACCGCGCGTGGTGGTGGTGAAGCCGGCACCGCGGCGCGTGATACGTGCCGACCGCCACAGGTACCACCGGCACGAAGACCGGGCTTACCGCAAACAATATCGCCGGAACGACCATTACGGAAACAACGGACGCCATCGCGGACCCAGACGATAATTAATACACCTTTGGATAAAAAAAGGCCTGATACTGTGCACTAAGCCACTTTTATCTGGCCTTTTCTTTTTATTTTGCAGTTTATGGATATACTTGATGTACTGAAAACCAACGCCGGTTTGCATCCTGATAAGCTTGCTTACGGTTACATTGGCAAGGAGGGTGAAGTGGCCGAGCAGCTTCGTTATAGTGAACTTCATCAGCGTGTACTCGCTGTGTCTCACCAGTTGAGCGCCAAGTTTCCCGTCAATGCAAGGGTGATCATTTTGCTACCCGCGGAAGCTGCTTTCGTCTGCTCATTTCTCGGCTCCCTTCATGCGGGCATCATTGCCGTTCCAACGCCCATCAGCTATTCCGAACCGGGAATAAACCGTGTCCTGAGCATTATGCGCGACTGTGCTGCTGCGGGCATCATTACCAACACCAAAACATACAAAATGCTGTTTCAGCGGAAAAACGCCGCGTCCTCGGAATTGCAGGAGTATGACTCCGAATGGGTCTTCACCGACGACCTCATGGCAGCGCCGGCCGCTCCCGGTGCCATACGACGGCACAAAGAGTCGATCGAAACAGCTTATTTACAATATACTTCCGGATCCACCAGCCAGCCAAAGGGCGTGATGATCAGCCACCCCAACCTGACAACCAATCTGCGCGCCATTAACAATTGTTTCGGGCGAACCGCAGACGACACTTCGGTGACCTGGCTGCCGCATTACCACGACATGGGGCTTGTCGACGGACTTTTATCGCCGCTTTTTACCGGCGGTACCGGCTTCGTGATCTCTCCGCTCCTGTTTATTACCAAGCCAGCACTGTTGTTGCAAACAATCAGCACCTATCAGGCTGCTGTTTGTGGCGGACCGGGATTCGGGCTTGACCATTGCCTGGCGCGCATTCCTGCCGAACAATTCCAGGCACTCGACCTTAGCTCACTGCGCGTGCTCTACGTGGGCGCAGAACCGATCCGCATCTCGACCCTCGAA
>CBIHPQ010000380.1:0-6734 GCA_966211825.1 uncultured Dyadobacter sp.
CAAAGCGGATTATCTCTTCCATGATCGTGTATCATTTAGCTGATGCTAAGTTACTGCTTCAATACGGTCTGCGATAATTGCGCCAGGCAAATCAGGAAAATTGGTAGACAATTCGGGAATCCGTATACCATTTGCTGCCGGGATGCGGGCGAACTTTGTGATGCAATTAAAAAATGGAAATATCCTAACTACTCACCAGATGAAGTTCATGAAATTACTACTGCCTGCATTCATACTTCTTATGACGTTTTCCCTGCGGGCGCAGCAGGAGCTGACCGTTCGCACCCTCGCCGGAACTGTCCGTGGGGCCGCCGAGGGGGAAGTCGAAAGCTTCAAAGGTATTCCATACGCTGCTGCGCCGGTCGGTGCGTTGCGTTGGCGACCACCGCAGCCTTTTCCTGCCTGGCAGGGCGTGAAAGATGCCACCAAATTCTGCGCCGATTGCGCGCAGGCCGGATGGCCGCGCGAAGCCGGCAAGATTCGGGAGAATACCTCCGAAGATTGTCTATTTCTGAATATATGGCGGCCTGCTTCTGCGAAGCCGACCTCAAAACTACCGGTAATGGTCTGGATTTACGGCGGGGGATTTGTGGGCGGCGGCAGCTCTTATCCGGAAACCTCTGGTAATCAGTTTGCCAAACAAGGCGTCATATTGGTCAATTTCAATTACCGGCTTGGCCGTCTCGGGCATTTTGCTTTTCCGGCATTGACCGCCGAGCACCCCGAGGAACCAAAAGGGAGTTATGCATACATGGATCAGATTGCGGCATTGAAATGGGTGCAGCAGAACATTGCGGCATTTGGTGGCGATGCGGGTAACGTTACTATTTTCGGCGAGTCGGCGGGCGGGGTTTCAGTACACTCGCTATTGACCATTCCGGCGGCCAAGGGCCTTTTCCAAAAAGCGATCATTGAATCCGGCGGTGGCCGGGATGGTGTTCTCACCGGCAGGCCGATCAGCAAAGAAAATGCCGACCGGCACTATCCTGTTTCCGCCGAAACTATTGGAATAAACTTTGCGGCCAAACACGGTATCGAAGGTAAAGATGCAGCCGCACTGGCAAAGCTTCGCGCGCTTAGCGTGGAGGAAATTGTCGACGGCGGGCTGGAAAATAATGGCCAGGGCGGCGTCCCTATTTATCCGGGACCTATTCTGGACGGGAAACTGGTCGTTGAAACCGCGGAGGCAGCGTACAAGGCTGGAAGGCAAATACGGGTACCGATCATCATTGGCTCGAATAGCGCGGAAGTTCCGGCCGGGTTTGTGAATGCACGGTCGAAAGAAGAGCTGCTAGCGCAATTCGAGCCAGTCAAAAAGGAAATGATTGCTGCATACGACCCGGAAGGTAAAACCGACTTCGCTGAAATGCTGACGATGGTCAATACGGACAAGGTTTGGGCGGAGCCGGCCAGGTTTACGGCCAATGCTTTCGCCGCCAAAGGGAACCCGGCCTACATTTACCTTTTCTCATATGTAGCGGATGCTATGCGGCAGCGGATGCGTTTCGGCGCGTCGCACGCGTCGGAAATCGCTTATGTATTTGATAATCTGATGGAACGGAACGGGGCAGCTATCGCCGCCCGGGACAAGGAGGTTGCCAAAATGATGAACACCTATTGGGCCAATTTTGCCAAAACCGGAAACCCGAACGGAGGCGGATTGCCGAAATGGGCGGTTTACGATCCCAAGAAGAGCGAAATTCTTGAATTCAGGCCGGACGGTTCCGCATCGGGCGGCCCCGATCCTAAAAAGGCGAGGCTGGATGTGATGGAGAAAGCTGCGGAAAAATAAAGCGGGTGCATTTCTGGCACAGTTTTCCAACCCGGTTGGAGACTGGGTCTCCGACCGGGAATATTGGTAGACAATTCAGGAATCCGTATACCATGCGGCCCGGTAAAAGGCCGGAACTTTGCATCATCAAAACCAAAACCAGAATGGAAACAGTGAAATTGAATAACGGCGTTGAAATGCCGCTCCTTGGATTCGGGGTGTTTCAGGTGCCTGACCCTGCGGAATGCGAAAGAAGTGTATTGGATGCGATTGAAACCGGCTACCGCCTGATCGATACCGCCGCTTCCTATGGAAATGAGGAGGCAGTGGGCAATGCTATCAAGAAAAGTGCGCGGTCTGCCGCAGCGATAAAGAGAGAGGAACTATTCATTACGACCAAACTCTGGATACAGTCCAACGGATACGAGGATACGAAAAAGGCCTTTGAAACCTCTTTGAAAAAACTGCAACTGGACTACCTGGACTTGTACCTGATACACCAGCCGTTCGGGGATGTGTATGGGGAATGGAGGGCGATGGAGGAGTTGTGTAAAGAAGGAAAGGTCAGGGCGATCGGCGTCAGCAACTTTCAGCCCGACAGGCTGATCGACCTGATCATTCACAACGAGATCGTACCGGCGGTCAACCAGATTGAAACGCACCCGTTTCACCAGCAACTGGAAACGCAACAGTTTTTGATTGAAAATAACGTGCAGATCGAATCCTGGGGCCCATTCGCCGAGGGTAAGAATGGATTATTTCAAAATGAGCTTCTCGCATCGATTGGCCGAAAATATGGCAAAACGATTGCGCAGGTAGTGGTGCGCTGGCTGACGCAGCGAGGCGTTGTGGCCATTCCCAAATCGGTACGGAAAGAAAGGATGGCGGAGAACTTCGATATTTTCGATTTTCAGCTCACCGCCGAGGATATGGAAGCGATTAAAGCATTGGACACCAATACCAGCGCCTTCTTTGATCACCGCGATCCTGCCATGGTAACATGGCTCGGCGAAAGAAAATTGAATCATTAGACCAACTCTTACTACTCAAACCAATGCAAACTCAAACATTTGTTAAGTCACTTCTAAAAGCATCCATTCTTGGGTTGTGCTTTTTAACCTTCAACATCAATGCTTCAATGGCGCAGGACGCCGGCAAAACAGAGCAACAGATCATTTCGCTTTCTAAAGATAAATGGCAGTGGATGTCGGACAAAAATGTAGATAAGCTGGCAACCCTCTTTGATGACAAAGCCAAATTCGTCCATATGAGCGGAACCTGGAAAAAGGACGAAGAGCTGGAAATCATTAAAACGGGAAGTATTTGGTACAGGAAAGCGGATGTGCACGACGTTGCGGTAGAGCTTTTCGATGACACTGCCATCATATGGAGCCGAATTACACTGGAATCCACCGTTCGTGGCTCTGAGGCAAAAGTCGAGTTTACAGTGACCGAAGTTTATAAGAAGAATGCGAAAGATTGGAAACTGCTGGCGCTGACATTTAGCAGCGTGCGCGATACACATGTCATCAAACATTAAATCAGATACAATGAAATCGATCATCAGTAAAAAACTCGCCAAAATGTTTACCTGCTTCATTCTTGGAGCGGGTTTGGCCCTTCTTCTTTCCGAAGTAGCTTTCGCACAAGCGCCGGGCAGCACCGAGGAAAAAATCATTACACTTTCAAAAACGAAATGGCAATGGATGGCCGATAAAAATGCAGATTCGCTGGCCAAGCTCTTTGATGAAAAAGCTGTTTTTGTGCACATGGGAGGCTCATGGGGAAAGCAGCGTGAGGTCGATATCATTAAGTCCGGCGGCATTCATTACAAAAAAGCTGACATCCATAAGGTGTCCGTAAATATCATTGGGACAACTGCGATCCTGTTGAACAGGATCACGCTGTTAGCGGTCGTTGGCGGCCGGGAGGTAACCAATGAGTTTGAAGTGACGGAAGTGTATGTGCTGGAAAATGGAGATTGGAAACTGGGATCACTCTCGTTTACCAAGGTGGGAGGATAAATAATCGATTCAGAAAGCATGAAACGGACCATATCAATGACACACTTGCTGCTGGCTTTGCTACTTTTCATTTCAGCGTGTTCTTCTACACAAACCGAGCGAATTGATGCTGAAATTGACATCGACAACAATCCGGATAAAATCCTGATCGTCTATTTATCCCGAACGAGTAATACCAGGACGGTTGCTGAGATGATCCAGAGAAATGTAGGCGGGAAATTGGTCGCACTGGAATTGGAAAAGCCGTATCCGGCGAACTACCAGGCAACAGTGGCGCAAGTAGCGAGCGAAAATGAAACGGGTTTTTTGCCTGCTTTGAAAACCAAAATCGACAGCATCCAAAAATACGAAGTAGTGTTTATCGGCTTCCCTACCTGGGGAATGCAGCTTCCACCTCCTATGAAAAGTTTTTTGAAGCAATACAACTTGAGTGGTAAGACCGTCATTCCATTTAATACCAATGGTGGCTATGGCATTGGCAGCACATTCGATACAGTACGTGAGCTATGCCCGAAAAGCGAAATCCTGGAAGGATATTCGACCAGAGGCGGATTGGAACGGGATGGACAGCTATTGATGATCAAAGAGGAAAAGGCCAGGCAAACCGAAAGTGAGGTTAAGGAGTGGTTGCGAAAACTCAAAATGATATAATGCCTATCAACTGTGAATGGTATATTCTTTTTGCCTCTTAGACTAAAATGCAATGAATATGAAAAGTAAAGCAATTTTAAGCCTTTTATGCGTGATCTCATTCACATTAAGCATACACGTAAGGGCTCAAAAAGGTAAAAATGTTAAACCACTAATCATCCAGCAGCAGGGCACTTTCTCCGCTGGCGGCACGGTCGTCAAAAGTGAAGGCACATTCGACGCGCTCAAAGCCTGGAATGTGCCGCAAGGTGGACAAACACGGCACGGTGATCATGCCGACGTTTTCTACCAGGTCCCTGTAAAAGCCAGGCGACTTTCAATGGTTTTCCTGCATGGTTACGGTCAATCGCGCCGAAGCTGGCAGACCACGGCTGATGGAAGGGAAGGCTTTGCCAATATGTTTCTGCGGAAAGGGTACAGCATTTATCTGGTAGATCAACCCGGCCGCGGACACGCCGGACAAACTTCCAAGCCGGGACAAATCTCCGCCACGCCGGACGACCAAACCTGGTTCACCCAGTTTCGTATCGGATTATATCCTCAATTCAACGACGGCGTTCAGTTTCCGAAAGACAGCGTCTCGCTCGACAATTTCTTCCGTATGATGACCCCGAACACGGGCAATGTGGATGAGGCTACAATCGTAGACGCCATGTCGGCCGTCATGGACAAGTCAGGCGACGGGATTTTGTTTACCCATTCGGCCGGCGGTTCGCCCGGATGGAAGACAGCTATCCAAAATGAACGCGTTAAAGCCATCGTCGCTTACGAGCCGGGTGGTTTTACGTTTCCCGAGGGCGAAGTGCCGGAGGGCAATCGCGGCGGCAAGGGAGTGCCGTTCAATGAGTTTATGAAGCTCACGAAGATACCGATTGTCATCTATTTCGGTGATTTTATCCCTAAGGAAGAAACGCAAGCTGCTTCCCTGAATTGTTGGAGAAGTGTGTTAGCTACTGCCCGGCAATGGGCCAAAGTGGTAAACAGTCACGGCGGCGATGCGACCATCGTCCATTTGCCCGAAATAGGGATCAAAGGCAACACCCATTTCCCGATGTCTGATTTGAACAGTGAAGAAGTGGCGGGCGTACTCGAAAAGTGGCTAAGGCAAAAAGGTCTGGACAAGTAACATGATAGAGAATGGTTTTGCAAAAAAATCAAGTTTTGAAAGAGATAAGGATGCCCAGGCTGGTGGGCCTCTGTGTGCTGCTATGGATAGTGGCACACAGCACAATGGCGCAGAAAGCGCCAAAGCGCGGCGAGGCGCTAAGTGTGAAAGACCAAAGCATTATCAAGATTTCCGCCCTTACCGCACAAGGTAAACTTCCGGCTTTAAAAACGGAACTGAATGCCGGCCTGGACGCGGGTTTAACCGTGAATGAAATCAAGGAAATATTGGTGCACACCTATGCCTACTGTGGTTTTCCGCGAAGCATTCGTGGGTTGCAGACCTTTATGGAGGTCATCGAAGAACGGAAGTCAAAAGGTATTAGCGATAACTTTGGAAGAGAAGCATCGCCGGTTCCAAACGATAGCAACAAGTACGAACGTGGCAAAAGGAAACTGGGCGAACTGACGGGAGTACCCCAGCCCGACAAACTCTCGGGGTATTCAGCATTTTCGCCCACCATCGATACACTTCTGAAAGAACACCTGTTCGCAGATATTTTTGAACGGGACCTGCTAACCCATGCCCAAAGGGAATTGGTGACGATTTCGGTCATCAGTGCGATCGGAGATGCGGACCCGATGCTAAGGAGCCATTTGAGTATCTCGGTGCGTGCAGGCTGGTCGCCTGGCCAGATGAAAGTGTTTATAACCGTCATTGGCCCTTCCATAGGTAAAGACAAATCACTGGCTGCTAATGCGGTTTTAACCGAAGTTTTGGGCAGTTTAAAATCCGATAACAAACAATGAAAAATATAGCAATTGCCATCGCGAGTCTTATGATACCGACAACAGCAATAGAAACCGCAAATGCTCAACAATCAAAGGCTAAGAATCCTTTTACGCTGGTGTATGCCGGTGCCATTGTAGAAAATGTTGCAGGGAAGGTGAACATTCACCCCGTAACCTATAAGCTCAACGGGATCGATATTGTCGCCAACGTATACACGCCAGCGAACTACGATCCTGCAAAAAAATACCCCGCGGTAGTGGTCGCCCATCCCAACGGTGGAATAAAGGAGCAGGCAGCCGGCTTGTACGCACAGCGTTTGGCCGAGGCCGGATATATTACTATTGCTGCCGACGCTGCTTATCAGGGTGCAAGCGGAGGCGAACCCCGCCAT
>CBIHPQ010000381.1:0-6732 GCA_966211825.1 uncultured Dyadobacter sp.
TTTATTCTATCTATTTTATATAGTATTTAAAAATTCTTGTGCAATGAGACGCTTGCTCCCTGCCAATGTCGCGTCACTGGATCCCTTCCGAAGTCATGATCACCCTGCGCAGTGTGCCGTCGTCCTGATAATACAATCTGTCCAGGCACACCGACCGGCGATGGCTGCCGCCTTCCGGCAATGCGCCGTTGTGATAAAAGAAATAATCGGCGCCTTTAAATTCGATAATGGCCGGGCGGTTGGTAGCGCAGTTCCCTGCGATTTCGTTCAATATCCCTTTGAATTCCCACGGTCCGGCAATTTGCGGGCTCATTGCATAGGCGACCTTTTCGGGGTAACCGTAGCCGTAGGAAAGGTAATACATGCCATTCTTTTGATGAATATGTGCGCCTTCCGCAAATCCGGGGAGATCCACCACGGCAATTTCGCCGTCGAGTTCAAGGAGGTTGCTTTTCAATCTGGCAAAATAGCATTGTCCATTTCCCCAGAACAAATATGCCTCACCGTCATCGCCGATCTGGACGGTCGGATCGAGATTGGCCTTGTCGTTATCCGTAGCGGGCAGCATATCGTGCGTCACCAGCGCGGAGCCTTTTGCATCTTTGAAGGGGCCGGTCGGGGTATCTGAAACGGCCACACCGATTGCCTTGTAAGGGCCGCCCGAATGCGTTACGGACACGAACCAGTAAAATTTGCCCTGGTACTCCACCACTTTGGAGGCATAAGCATCGCCGCTGGCCCATTGGAAATCCGTGGCTTTCAACGGGGATGGATGCTCGACCCAGTGCACGAGGTCGGTGGACGAATAGCAACGCCAATCGTGCATGTGGTAGTCATCCACGCCATCCGGCGGGTCGTCGTGGCCGGTGTAGAGGTAAACCGTTTCGTGATGTACCAGCGCCGTCGGATCGGCGGTGTAGCGGTTGCGGATAATGGGATTTCCTTCTCGTATCATACACATTTGCCGGAAAAAACCATTCCAAAACCCCTTCGGCTTTGTCGTTTTCGCGGCTGGCAGCGCCCGGTCCGGCGCCGGATGTGTCCATTCCGGCACGATAGCAAATGTGCGGCTGCCGGTTTCAGGCCAGTTTTGTGTCATCAATCACTCAAAAACAATCAAGATCATGACACAGAAAACAACAACCACAATCTACTGGATAGGCACAGCATTAACTTCGCTCTGGTTTGGTGCAAGCGGCTTTTTTGAACTGACTAAAAACCCTGTCGTATGGGATATTACCGTACAACTGGGTTATCCGGCGCATTTCATTTATCTGCTGGGCGTCTTCAAACTCTCCGGCGTGGCCGTGCTGCTTACCCCCAACAAACTGCACAGGCTGAAAGAATGGGTATTTGCGGGGATATTCTTTGATATCACTTTTGCATTCGTGTCCAAACTGGCTGTGATAGGCTTCGCAGCCACTGCCGATGCCATCATCGCATTTGTAATGGTATCCGTCACTTACGCCATGTTCCGCAGATTGGAAAAGTATTCCAAAAACGCCATCGGCGCTCAACCGGCGTTGGCCAACTCGTAACATGGAATTTTTCACGACCACTCCTGGCCTAGCTGTTTTTATTAAAACTGCACCAGAGCAACAGTCCACCAGCGATTTACCTTCGTATTGCGATTTCGCACTGAACAATTTTAAATCGAAAACAATGAAAAAAGCCATTTTCTTTCACGCGGGCTGCCCCGTTTGCCTTAGCGCCGAGCAAGACATCCTGAACCTCATCCCAGGCGACCAAATAGAGGTAGTACACCTCGGCGAGGACAAAGGCAAAGTTGCTGATGCCGAAAAGGCGGGCGTCAAATCGGTACCCGCATTGCTGACACCCAATGGCAATGTGCTTCATATTAACTTCGGCGCGTCGATCGATGATTTGAAATAATCCAATACAACCGCTTACAGAAGGGCTGGGACGATGTTCCGGCCTTTTTTTGTATAAATTTAAAAAAATATTACTCTACTATTTCTATATACTAAATAATATCAATAGCTTTGTTCCCGAACTTACAATCCCTACAACATGAAACCACCGATTATACCCTACTGTTGCCTTTCGCAACGCAATGAACAGCGATAGCAAAGGCTGTCTTGTGGTAACCACCATTCACAAACACCATCGAAAACAGTAAAGAGATTTCCATTTATGAAGCCATTTTTAAAGACCCTATTCAGTTCTGCCATTCTACTCATCTCACTTGTTGCCCATGCCCAGAACCCGCCTATCGTCAATGCGACGGTTTCGGGAACCATCCTGGACGCTGCAACCGACGCACCGCTCATCGGCGCGACCGTGACCATTAAAGGAACCACCAACGGAGCCGCAACAGATGCAAACGGACAGTTTCAGTTAGTAACGGGCCAGAAACTTCCATTTACACTGGTCGTTTCGTTTTTGGGTTATATCAAAAAAGAGACCGTGATCGACGGCAGCGGGGTCACTATCAAACTGGATCCTTCGGCCGACAACCTGGAAGACGTGATCATTTCTTCGCGTCGCCGCCAGGAGTCAGCACAGGATGTGCCTATTCCGATTTCCGTGATCCGCGGATCAGCCGCTGAAGACGCGGGTGCGTTCAATGTGAACCGTTTGAAAGAGCTCGTTCCTACGGTTCAGCTTTACGTTTCCAATGCGCGTAACACCACGTTGAACATTCGCGGGCTCGGTTCTACCTACGGCCTTACCAACGACGGTATCGACCCGGGCGTAGGGTTTTATGTCGATGGCGTTTACTATGCCCGTCCGGCTGCCACTGCCCTGGATTTCATTGACATTGAACGCATTGAAGTACTTCGCGGACCGCAGGGAACGCTTTTCGGAAAGAACACCACCGCCGGTGCATTCAACATTACCACCCGCGGCGCAAGCTTCGATCCGGGCGGCAGCTTCGAGCTGAGCTACGGTAACTTCGGTTACATTCAGGCGAAAGGATCGTTCACCGGCCCGATCAGCAAGAAACTCGCGGCACGTGTGTCATTCACCGGAACACAGCGTAACGGCCTGTTCTTCAACGAACATACACAACAGCCGATCAACGACATTAACAACATCGGGGTACGCGGACAGATCCTCTACCAACCGAGCAGCAAAGTAAATATTACCGTAATCGGTGACGTTTCGGACCAGAAACCAAACGGCTACGGCTGGCCTGTGGCAGGTGTGGTGCCTACAAAACGTGCGGCTTACCGCCAGTTCGACGCGATCATCGCCGATTTAGGCTACAAACTACCTTATGCAAGCGCATTCGAACGCAAATTGGACCTGGATACGCCTTCGAAGTCTGACAACAGGCTGGGCGGTGTTTCTGCCAATGCGGATATCAAAATCGGTAACGGAACGCTTACCGCTACTTCGGCATGGCGCTTCTGGAAATGGGTACCGCTCAACGACCGCGATTACATTGGCTTGCCGGTATTTACGATCTCTTCCGGTAACTCGGTGCACGACCAATGGTCACAGGAAATCCGCTATTCAGGTAAAATCTCTCCGAAACTCAGCGGTGTAGTTGGCTTGTTCGGACTTTGGCAGGACCTGAAATCGGATCCTGTGCAAACGGAAGAAGCAGGTTCGGCACAATGGCGTTTTGCACAAAGCACTACCAGCGAGCTATGGAAAACACCGGGCTTGTTCGATAACTTCGGTATCCGCACAACCAACCGTATTAAAAGCACCAGTTTGGCAGTTTTCGCACAGGCCGACTGGGCGATCACCGACAAGCTGCATGTGTTGCCAGGTGTCCGTTACAACTACGATAAGAAGGTTGTAGATTATAAAAGAGAGACTTACGGGGGTTTGCAAACTACCGACCCTGCATTGATCGCATTGAAGAAACTCGTTTACACCGACCAGGCATTCAATACCAACTACGATCAGGGTAATTTCTCGGGGCAGTTGTCGCTCCAATACAAAGCCAGCAGCCGTTTCAACGCTTATGCAACCTACTCGATCGGCTACAAGCCCATCGGTGTGAACGTGGGTGGATTGCCAACTGCCAATGGCGCGGTACTCCTCGACCTGGCCAATGTAAAACCGGAGCACGTGGATCACAAAGAATTGGGTATCAAAACGAAGCCATCGGCCAACTCGGTGCTTAACCTTACATTGTACCGTTCGGACATCAACGACTTCCAGACGCAGGTTCAGACTCCCGAGCCTGGCGTAAACCGCGGCTACCTCGCGAATGCAGAGAAAGTGCGTGTACAAGGCGTGGAAGTAGACGGAAATATCCGTTTCAGCAACCTGACATTCAATGCATCGGTCGCTTATACGGATGGCAAATATGTCAAGTTTGGAAATGCGCCGGTACCTTTGGAAGAAGTAGGTGGCGAGCAGGCTTTCAAGGATATTTCAGGCGGTGAGCTGCCGGGTATCTCCAAATGGTCAGGTTCTGTTGGTGGTGAAGGAAATGTAAAAGGCGTGTTCCTTGGGTTGAAAGGCAACTATTTCCTGGGTGTCGACGTGTTTGCACGCTCAGGCTTCTCATCCAGCCCATCGCCGTCGAAATACCTGAACATCGACGGTTACTCGCTGACGAACGGCCGCCTCGGTTTCAGAGCTTCCAACGGCATTTCGTTCTTCGTATGGGCACGGAACGTGTTCAATAAAGACTACTATGAACTGCTCCTTGCAGCACCGGGCAGCTACGGTCAATACGCAGGTATCGTAGGCGACCAGCGCACCTACGGCGTAACATTGCGCTACTCGTTCTAAGAATTCAAAAAAGTACGGATATTATAACACTATCGGTCGGGGCGTTCCTATTTGGGACGTCCCGATTTTTTTGTTAGAATGAAACTTGTGTCGGGCAATGTGCTACTCATCCATCACATCGGCGGGCTCCTCTACCTCCGCTTTATAGGGCTCAATCGCGCCCTCGGTAACCCGGAAAATGGAGGCGCCCAATTTTACTTCGAGCAATGCGAGTGTCCTGATCGTGAAGTTGTGGGTCCCAGTCATCCACTTGCTTACCTGCGACTCTTTCTTACCCAGCATTTCGGCCAGGTCCTTCTGAGATAGGCCCTTCGCTTCTAGGATCTCGTGGATACGGTCTGAAAGGTCGAAACTCGTGCCAATGAATCTATCAATGGCCGGGTCGGGACTAATTTTGTCTAGTGCGTTCATAATGATATGTCTACAAAAAGTTCTCCTTCAAGTCTCATCAAGTCACGGGAGTAGTAAATGGCTCCATCCTGGATTTTCTCTATCAATTTTTTGTCGATAGCCATCATCAGCTTCATTGCCTTCCACGTTTCCGGGCCATCCTGTGTTTTCTGCCCTTTCTTTTCTCCTCCTCCGTCAAGAATGACAAGGTGCTGGCTACACCTAATGCAATAAATTCTTAGTCTGGAGAAGCTAACCGGACCTGCGCTCACGTTGTTTTCTGAGCGAAAATATCTCATCTGTGCTCCCCTAGCTTTGAGATACCCAAGCCAGCTTCGGATCATTAGCACATCGTCCTCAAAGCCATTTTCCTGATATTCATCCACAAATATGTCGGTTTCAGACGCAAGATTACCTTCAAATCTGATGGTATAAATTGTAATCTTCCTCGATTCGGCATACAACTCAAAATAGATACGATTCACTTTTAAGTTAAGTTCAAAGATAATACATTTCCAGAAAAAGGAATGTTGAGTGATATCGTTTCTGTTAGCAATATCTAAAAATTTCCCGTTAAAATATCATAAGTAGATATCGTAAACTTACCGCTTCACCATCCGGACATGACAGTTTTACGGCAGTAAATCAGGACATTATTATGAAAAAACTCGCGCTACTCGCCTGGGCGCTTCCTGCGCTCGCATTTGGACAAACCCCTACGCTCCAACAAGGCTTCCAAACACCGCCCGACGCCGCCAAACCACGCGTGTGGTGGCACTGGATGAACGGGAATATCACCAAGGAAGGCATTACCAAAGACCTCGAATGGATGAAGCGTGTAGGCATCGGCGGTTTCCAGAATTTCGACGCGAGCCTGTTTACGCCCAATGTGACGCCCAAAAAACTGGTGTTCATGACGCCCGAATGGAAGGACGCATTCAAACACACCACCGACCTTGCAGAAAAACTGGGCCTCGAAATGGCTATCGCGGGCTCTCCCGGATGGAGCGTTACCGGCGGGCCATGGGTGCCGGCCAGCGATGCGATGAAAAAATACGTCTGGACCGAAACCCGTGTAACAGGCGGCCAGGCATTCACCGGCAAACTCCCCCAGCCTAAGCCGATAGCCGGAAAGTTTCAGAATGTGCCATTACCCGCCGAGGGCGGCATTACCGGCCCTACCGGCGAGGTGCCGGAGTACTATGCCGACGCTGCCGTGATCGCTTACCGTCTGCCGGCAGCCGACAAACTCATGACTTCCCTGAACCCGAAAGTAACATCCAGCGGCGGCGCATTCACCGTCGCGGACCTGACCGACGGAGATTTGGGCAAAACCAGCCTGCTGCCACCAATGGAAGTAGGCCAGGATATGTGGATCCAATACCAATTCGACAGCCCGCAGACATTCAAGGCATTAACGATCGTGGGCGCGAGCTCGGGCGGGGCGTTGGCGGAGTTCAATGGCAACCCGAACAACCGGACGTTAAAGGTAAGCGACGACGGCGTGGACTTTCGGGATGTGGCGCCTATTAAAGGCAGTACCGTTCCCCAAAACACGTTGGCTTTTGCACCGGTAACGGCCAAATTCTTTCGCATTGCATTCAAGACATTGCCGCCGCCAGA
>CBIHPQ010000382.1:0-6725 GCA_966211825.1 uncultured Dyadobacter sp.
CATCATTCGCAAAGGCCATAATTACGGCTGGCCCAAAGTGGAAGGTTTTTGTGATCAACCTGATGAAAAGGCTTTCTGTGACTCTGCGGAGGTGACGGAGCCCATCAAAGCATGGACGCCGACGATCGCCCCGGCCGGAATTACGGTGTACAACGGCAGGCAGTTTCCCGAATGGTCGGGTGCGGTTTTGCTGACAACTTTGAAGGAAGCCGACCTCAGGGTCCTGAAACCGGATGCAAAGGGAACCCGCATCGTTTCGGAGGAAATTGCGCTGGATGCCACGTACGGTCGCCTGCGCGCCATATGTGTAGCGCCCGACGGCAGCATTTACGTGTCCACAAGCAACCGTGACTGGAATCCCGGCAGCGGTTTCCCGAAACCCGAAGACGACCGCATTCTCAGAATCACAATGGGTACAAAGGCCGATCTAATCGTGGAAAATGTCCAAAACGAGCATGTTACAGAAACATTATCAAACGGTGCCAGATTATACCGGCAGTATTGCGCGTCCTGCCACAAACCCGACGGCAAAGGCATTGCCGGCACTTTCCCGACCCTGCACGGCACGCCGCAAGTCAAGGAAAAAGCCCAGCTGGTGCAGATCGTGCTGAAAGGCCTTTCAGGAACAATTACCGTTAATGGCGAGGAATTTGACCAGCATATGCCTGCGATGGCCTTTCTACCGGACGAATCGATCGCAGAAATAGGAACTTATGTGCGGCAGCACTTCAACCAGGACATGGACCCGGTAACTGCCGCTGATGTAGCGGGAATCCGGAATAAGTAAACATTTTGCCCATATTCGTGCACGTGCACGTCACCAATTGTATACCCAGTTAAACCCAAATACCTTATGATTCAGATGAAGTTTTACCTCAAAAGGCCGTTTCTCGCGATAATGCTGGTACTGGCCTTGTGTATGTCGGGCGGGTTGCGCGCCCAGGATGTCGGCAATGTCTCCGGAACGGTAGTCGATAGTGTCGGCAATGCGACCTTACCGGGCGTGAGCGTGGTTATTAAAGGCACCAGCAAGGGCGTCACGACCGATGTGGACGGCAAGTTTCAGATCCAGGCCTCGGCAGGCGACGTTTTGACATTTTCATTCATCGGCTATAAGAAGGTAGAAGTGCCGGTCGGGAATCAGTCGGTGATCAGGGTGGTGCTGCGGCAGGACAATACGGTACTCGACGAGCTCGTGGTGGTAGGTTATGGAACTGTCAAAAAAAGCTCGGTAACAGCTTCCGTAGCGAAGGTCGAGAACACGGTGCTGGACCAGATACCCGTCGGTCGGCCCGAATCGGTGCTGGCGGGGCGGCTGGCCGGGGTGAACGTGACCCAAAACAACACCTCGCCGGGCAGCGCGCCATTGATCCGCATCCGCGGCGCGAGCTCGATCGACGCGGGCAATGACCCGCTCGTTGTGATCGACGGTTTTCCCGGCGGTAGCCTTGGAAGCGTGAGTACCAACGACATTGAATCGATCGAAGTGTTGAAGGATGCTTCCGCGGCAGCGATTTACGGGTCGCGCGGTGCGGGAGGGGTAATTATTGTGACCACCAAAAAAGGCAAATCAGGCAAGGCCAGGTTCAATTTCAATGCCTATGCAGGTGTGGCCAATGCAAAGGGGCATAAGGACTGGATTACCGGCCAGGAATATTACGACTACGCGGTACGCTATCAGAACCGCGAGTACAAATGGATCGGCGGCGATACGGGTATTCCGGTCTGGAATGACGCCCGGCGCCCGAATGCCTACCAGGTGAGCGATGTATTGAAGAATGGCAACAATGTGATCTGGGAAGATGCGGTAATGCAAAGTGCAGCAATTCAGAACTATAACCTCTCCGTCGGCGGCGGTAATGATCATGTACGGTATTATGTGTCAGGTACATTGAAGGACGAGCAAGGCACTTTGAAAAATACTTCATACAAAAACTACGGCCTGCGAGCGAATGTGGATGTGACGGTAAACCAGGTGGTAAGCCTCGGTTTCATGCTAAACCCTTCCTACTCCAAACGCCGGCTGGCATCGGCCGACATTAATAATTATGTAAAATTCCCAAGCTTCGTGGCCGTGCAGAACCCGGACGGAACTTACCCGAATGCGCGTTCTTACTGGGGGGCCGTCGTGAGCGGTCAAACCAACCCGATGGCAACACTCGACGGCAGCTTTTACTATGGAACGACGGTCAATAACCTGGGCGAGGCATTCATTAACCTGAATTTGGCAAAAGGGTTATCATTCCGGTCATCGATCAGCACCAACCTCGCATCCAACACCACCGACCGTTTCCAGGCTTCGTGGGCGACAAGTACCGGGCTCAACTCCGGTTCGCAAGCATTGAGTTCGACGACCAGCATTGCCAATGAGAACGTTTTGAGCTACACCAACACATTCAAAGGCGTGCATAGTGTGAGTGCAATCGCTGGTGCCTCGTATCAGAAGTACAATTCCAGCAGCAGCTCGCTGGCCGCGGTGAATGGCTCTTTCAACAACGACATTATCCACACGCTCAACAATGCGATCATCAACCCGTCGGCGACGAGCTCGTCCAAATCGCAGTGGGGGCTGATTTCGTATTTCAGCCGCGTGAATTATGGTTTTAAAGAGAAGTACCTGCTTTCCGCGTCGATCCGGACGGATGGAAGCTCGCGTTTCGGGCCTGACAATAAATGGGGTTACTTCCCGTCGGCTTCCGTTGCATGGCGTATCTCGCAGGAGGATTTTATGAAAAACGTGCGCCCGGTGAGTGAGTTGAAACTACGTGCGAGCTATGGCGCGACAGGTAACTTCAATATCGGTGATTTTGAATACCTGGGCCAGATCGGCGACGTCTATTATTCACCTAACAACACATTAACCAAAGGCCAGACCCAGACTTCGTACGGCAACAACAGCCTGAGCTGGGAAAAAACGAAAAGCTATGATTTTGGCCTGGAACTGGGCCTGTTCCGAAACCGCGTGAACCTGGTACTGGCTTATTATGACAAACGCACCAGCGGCTTGTTGTATAACGTCTCGATTCCTTCCATTACCGGTTTTAACAGCTCCTTGTCGAACGTCGGCAGCGTGAGCAACAAGGGTTTTGAAATTGAGTTAACCACCAAAAACCTCGTAGGGGAGCTCAAATGGGAGACCTCCTTCAACTTCGCGAAGAACAACAATAAGGTGGTCGACCTCGGAGGTGTGCAGGAGCGCATTACCACCGATACCTACGGCATGGGCTGGATCCTGCGCCTGGGGCAGCCAATGTTCTCCTATTATGGCTACAAAATCGTGGGTGTGCTGCAAAACGAGGAAGATGTGAAAAATTCGCCGGTGCTGGCCGGTTCGTTGCCGGGTAACCCGAAATTCCAGGACGTGAACGGCGACGGACAGATCACTTCCGCGGATAAGGTCATCCTCGGTAATTTCCAGCCTAAGGCCTATCTGGGTTTGATCAACAATTTTGCTTACAAATCTTTCGACCTGAGCATTGCCATGCAGGCGTCGCTGGGTGCGAAGATGTATAATTTTGAAAATGAATACTACCAGGGCGCATTGCTTGGTGCGATGCGCCGTTCGCTGGTGGACACGCAATGGTGGTCGGAAGAAGAGCCAGGCAATGGCATGGTACCGGCCAGCTCGCTGAGCAAACTGACGTACCAGTCGTCGTCCGACGCCTATATAGAAGATGCGTCGTTCCTGGCGGTGCGGAATATCAACCTTGGCTACACGGTGCCGGCCAATGTTTCGCAAAAACTGCATTTGTCGGGCCTGCGTGTGTACGCGTCACTGGCGAACCCGTTTATGTTTACCAAAAAGAGTTTCCACGGCTACAATCCGGAAGGGTATACCGGCGGAGAAATCGCCGGAACGGGCAGCAAGCCGGGTTATAACAATGGCGCGGCGCCGATCAACCGCGTGTACACATTGGGTCTCAATTTTAATTTTTAATGCATCAGGATATGAAAATCACAAAACATATTAAAACAGGCCTGATGCTGATGGCATTGGGGTTTACGAGCTGCGAGGACAAACTGCTGAACCTGACACCCGAGTCGGTGCTGACGCCTACGAATTTTTACAAAACGGCCAACGATATCAATCAGGCTGTGCTGGGTACTTATAATAGTCTGCAAACCCGCCGCCCGAACGATTATTTGCTAATGGAAGTGCCGGCGGACAACCTTTATATGTCGTCCAACACCACCATTGCCGGCTCCAACGACGTCGATTTCCTGACCGTGAATGCAGACAATGCACTGACGGCCGCATTCTGGAACACGACCTACAATGGCATTTTCCGCTCCAATGCCGTGCTGCTGAATATCGATAACCCGACCAATTACGCGGCGGGCGTGAAGGATCAGTACATCGGCGAAGCCAAATTCATGCGTGCGCTGTTCTATTTCGATCTCGTGCGGGTATTCGGCGGTGTGCCAAAAGTGGTGGACAAAATCTCGATTTCAGAAGCCGCCGCATTGCCCAAAGCGACCGAAGAGGAGATCTATTCACTAATCAGCGCGGACCTGACTGACGCCGCTTCGAAGTTACCGGTGCGCAAATCGATCGCTACGGGCCGTGCGAGCAAAGGCGCGGCGATGGCGCTGCTGGGCAAAGTGTATGTGTATCGCCAGGATTGGGCCAATGCGAAAGCACAGCTGGAAAAGGTGATCAATGAGCTGGATTACAAGCTGGTACCTGATTTTGCCTCACTCTGGAAAACAGAGTCGGAGGATAATGACGAGGTTATTTTCACCGTCAAATATGTCGATGGGACCAACGGGCAGAGCCTTTCGACCTCTTACACGCCAAATGGCGGGCTCGTGGGTATTGCCGACCGTGGCGCGGAAACTTCCCTGCCTTCGTGGAGCTTGATGAAGAAATACGAGACAGGCGACAAGCGCAAGGCGGTCACCGTGCAGGAATGGTGGACCTCGCCCGCACAGCCCAACTCGGAGCCGATCTGGTACCCTTACGTGAGCAAATACGCGGTAAAGCATTCCTATGGTGCTTCTGGAATCGATATTCCGGTGCTGCGCTATGCTGACATCATATTGTTGTACGCTGAGACGCTTTTCAAGTCAGGCGACAAGGCCAATGCGTTGGTGCAGCTCAACAAAGTCCGGGAACGTGCATTTGGCAATGCAACCCACAATTACAAAGGCACCGAAGCAGCTGATTTTATGGACCTGATCCTCAATGAACGCCAGCTCGAACTCGCTTACGAGCATGAGCGCTGGTTCGACCTCGTGCGTACGGGCAAGTACCTGACCGTGATGAAACAGGAAGAGCGCCTCTACAATTTTGCCGCTAAAAAGCCCGTTGTGGTGGACCTCACTCCGAAGGATTTCATGAAAGTATACCCGATCCCGCAAGCGCAAATCGACCTTTCGGCCGGTTTGAAGCAGAATAACGGTTACTAGAAATACATCGCTCAGCTCACGTAGCCGGTATAGCATCGGCTGCGTGCAGTCTCTCTCTAAGCCCTTACATTTAATACTTTTAATAATAACCCTACTAATAATAAGCCAGTGAAATTGCAGCTTCTGTTAGCCATCTTGTTTTTAATCGCTTCTGTTGCCCGGGCCTACTGTCAGAAGGATGATACAAAGGCACTTCAAAAGGCCATTGACCAGGCTGCGAAAAAGGGAACAAACCGCCTGGACATTCCGGGCGGTCATTATGTGATCTCCTCACCGCTGCTCATCCCGTCCAATTTCACGCTCGTGGCCGATCCCAAGACTTATATTGAGCTGAAAAAGTCCTCGAACCAGTATTTGCTGCGCAACAAGGATCTCGTCAACGGCAATGAGAACATCAAGGTGTTCGGCGGCAAATGGAACGGTAATGCGTGGACGCAAACCCGTACGATCCGCGACGGGGTTGAAAACTCTGATTTCTGCTTCGGATTCTTTTTTTATAAGGTCAAAAACCTCGAAGTGGGCAAGTTGCAGATCGACAGCACACGCAGCTGGGGCATTGCTTATATGGAATGTGACACGGTGCACATCCACGACATCCGTTTTCAGCAGAATCCGTTCCGCGACGCGAAATTCACCAGCGCATTAAACTATAACGGCGACGGCGTGACGGGCGGCGGAAATAACGTGCTGATCGAAAACATTTCAGGCTTCACGAACGACGACCTGATTGCATTCGCATCCGGCGGCGCGAGTTTTCAGGGAAAAATGTCGCCCTTTCCGCCGAAGAACTACGAGAACGTCACGGTGCGCAACATCTTTCCCGAAAATAGCTACGACTCCATTCCTGCGTTGAAGGGTGTTGCATTTTACACTTTCGAACATACCCGCGTTTCAAATATTACAATTGATAATATCAGGGGAAACACGGCTGCGGCTTCCGTGCTTTTTTATAGTTTGTTTGATAAAAAAGGTTATTTCTCTAATGTTAAAATTTCCAATGTAAAAGGCACCAACGTTTACTCACGTGCGGAACATCCGAACCTGCACGCATCCTACGCGCCCATTACCTTCAAAAACTCGGAAATCGACCGGTTGCTAATTGAGAACATCAGCCGGGAAGAAAATCGCTACCCCGGGCCCACCTTCCGTTTTGATGAGAACATGACTGTGGGCGAGCTGGAGATCAGGAATGTTTCGATTTTAAATCTGGGTTTGGAAGGGGATTTGTTTTTGGATTGGAGGGGGGCGAAATTGAAGAATGTTGTGTTATCCGGAATAAGTGTCCGGCCCCAATAACCTGGTGGCCATCTGCATGT
>CBIHPQ010000383.1:0-6704 GCA_966211825.1 uncultured Dyadobacter sp.
TTACCAAAGCAGCCGCCGAGCTTTTTATCCCCCAGCCGGCCGACAAAAACCACATTAATGAACTTAAAAATCAACTCAAAACGAAACTGTTCGAGCGGAATGGTTCGAAGATCAGCCTCACGCCGGCAGGAGAAATTCTGCTGCATCATGCCGAGCAGATTTTTGATATTTACCGAAACCTTGAATTTGAAATTAACAGCCTTTCCCAGCGGAATAGCGGCAAATTGAGACTGGGGGCCAGTACCACCGCGGCCCAGTACATCTTGCCGCCGATCCTGGCCGCATTCCACCGGAAGTTTCATAATATCGAGGTGACGCTTACCACCAAAAATACCGAGGAGATTGAACAGGCATTACAGCACAAGGAAATCGACCTGGGCGTGATCGAGGGTTTTTCGAAGAATGCAACAATTAAATATACCGAATTCCTGAACGACGAGATTGTGCTGGTAGCCAATAGCAAAAATCCGATGGCGGCGACGGGTGTCATCGACGCGGAGCAGCTGCGGCGGGTTCCATTACTGCTCCGGGAGCCGGGTTCGGGCACGTTGGAAGTAATCGCGCACGCATTAAAATCGATCGGGCTGGGCCTGGGCGACCTGAATGTGGAGATGCAGCTCAGCAGCAGCGAAAGTATGAAGTTGTATATCCTGCATTCCGATAGCATGGCATTCATTTCGGTGCATGCGGTCCTCAAAGAATTGCAAAGCAAGGAGTGCCGTATTGTGGACGTGGAAGGACTATCGATCGACCGCCACTTTCATTTTACCACCCTGCACGGCCAGCAGGAAGCATTGCCCGAGCTTTTCATGCGGTTTGCACTCTACCAGCGAAAATAGACGGGTATCTGGCGTTTTTTTCGAGTAGTTCTGCCTGTTATCCTATTTTAAGAATCTGTGTACTTTACCAATCAGCCCTTGTGAAAAGGGTTGAATTATTTTTGTTAACCAATCTATGTTAAAAATTACATTAAGCGTATCGGCGTTCCTGCTTATGCTATGGACCACGACCGGTACCCTGCAAAAAGAGGAAAGGGCCGAATCGGGGGCCCTGACCAAAGCCGACTCCCTTCCTAACGCTGCCGCGTGGCCAGCAGAATTGAATGTAACGCATTTCGCGGGCCACGATCTTACACCGAGCCCGGCTTGTCTGGCCGTGGCGCCAACGGGCGAAGTATTTGTCGGGGTCGATATGATCGGCTCTTTGGGCAAAACGCCTGGAAAAGGCAGCATTGTGCGCCTTGTTGATACGGATAACGATGGAAAAGTAGACCAGCATACCACGTTCGCTATGCTGGATAACCCGCGCGGGATCATTTCGCAAGGGGATCAGGTGTTTGTTTTACATACTACATTTTCCAAGGAAACCGGGAAGGCTTCCGGCATGGACCTGGTGGTTTTGGAAGATAAAAACCACGACGGCGTTGCCGACGGGCCGGCAAAACCGCTTGTCCAGAACGTGTGCTCGCCCAAATTCCTCCAAAGCCGCGGTACCGACCATGCTACCAATGGAATCAGAATGGGTATCGATGGCTGGATCTACATTGCCGTAGGGGACTTCGGTTTCCACGACGCGCTGGACCGCTCGGGTAAGAAAATGACCCAGCTCGGTGGCGGCATTGTCCGCGTACGACCCGATGGTACCGAAATGGAGGTTTATACGCACGGTCTGCGCAACATTTACGATGTGGCGATCGATCCTTATATGAACATTTTCACCCGTGACAATACCAATGACGGCGGCGGCTGGAACATCCGTTTCAGTAACCAGATCCAGTCGGGCGAGTATGGCTACCCGGTCTTGTTCAAGAATTTTACGGAGGAGATTATTCCTGCATTGATCGACCTTGGCGGTGGATCGGGAACCGGCTCGCTCTTTATGGACGATCCGACCTGGCCTGCCAAATACAACCGTGTGCCGATGATGGCCGACTGGGGCCGCAGCCAGGTGTATGTGCACCGCGTTACGCCGGACGGGCCTACTTTTCAGCAAAAAGAAGAAGAATTTATCAAACTTTCACAGGTAACCGACCTGGATATCGATGCTTCGGGGCGTGTTTACCTGGCAGCATGGGATGGGGCGGGTTATTCGGGAAATCCGGGCAAAGGCTTTATTACCAGAGCAGTGCCGCAGGGCTGGAAGTATAAGGAGTTCAAGGATGTCAGCAAATCGTCGGTGAAGCAGCTGGCGGCATTGCTGCGGTCGGAGAGCGCGGTACAGCGTCTGGCGGCGCAGCAGGAATTGCTCAAACGCCCTGCGAAAGATGCAGTGAAGGCAGCCTGGGCCGTTGCCGATGATAAAAGGGCCCCTTTATATGTACGCGTGGCGGGTATGTACACCTACGCGCAGGCAGCGGGAGCGGAAGGTATCGGGAACCTGGCCAAACTGGCTTCGGAAAATGATATGCGTGAATATGCATTGCGTGCATTGGCAGATCGTAAAGCATTTGTGGATAAAGTGCCGGTTGAACCGTTCCTTAATGCAGTTGAAAATGGCAATGCGCGTGAGAAACTGGCTGCGGCAATCGGTTTAGGCCGTTTGGGCAGGCCGGAAGGAGCCCAGGCATTGCTGAAAGTGAAAGTGCCCGCCTCTTTCGTGGCGCCGGCCAAAGGAACCGAGGGACCGCATGCAACCCCTAACTCGGCAATCGTAACCCCGCACATCGCGGTGCGCGCGCTGGTAGCTTTGAACGCCGTGGACGCGTGCGTGAAAGCGATCGGGACTGAAAATTCGACCATCGCGCTGTGGGCGCTCCGCTATATGCACGACCCCAAAGCCGTGGATGGGATGATTGCGGCTTATGGCAAAACCAGCGATAAAGCATTGAAGGAACAGATTCTGACGACATTAGGAAGAATCTATAAAAAAGAAGCCGATTACGACGGCTCCTGGTGGTGGAGCACACGCCCGGATACGCACGGTCCCTACTACAAAGCTGTTGAATGGGAGTCGTCTGCAAAAGTGAAAGACTTTTTGATGAAGGAATGGAACAATGCGAGCGACAAGCAGTTCTTTGCCGACCTTAATGGGCGTAACCGGATGGGTATTGCCGAATTTGGAGGTGAAGAAGTGGCGGCGGCCAAAGAAGAAGTAAAAGTTGACATTGAAAAAATCCGTAACAAAAAGGGCCAGGTAGGAGAGTCGTCGATCGAGGATGTGATGCTGGCCATCGCGAAAATCCAGGGCGATCCGGCAACCGGAAAGCAACTGTTTACGAAACAGGGTTGCGTGGCCTGCCACAGCCTGAGCCGCAGCGAAGTCATGAAAGGTCCGTTCATGGGCCAGATCGGATCGATCATGAACCGCGAGCAGATCGCGGAATCGATTTTGAAACCGAATGCTTCCATTTCGCAGGGCTTCGCTTCGGTAATGATCACTACGAAGGGCGATAAGACTTACATGGGTTTTGTTTCGGAGGAGTCGGCCGAGAAGCTGGTGATCCGCGACATTACCGGGCAGGTGAATACGATCAAAGTAGCTAATATCACTTCACGTAAGGAAATGGAAACGTCGATGATGCCTCCGGGGCTGGCTAACGAACTGTCTTATGAAGAATTTGCGTCGTTGATCACCTTCCTTTCGCAGCAGAAAAAGTAGAAAGCCAAACTCAGGTTGTAATTTTGCGACTTTCAGCTCTCAAAAGTGCAAAACTTGCTTTTTGTGACGAAATTTTGCGTGTTTTAGGTCAATTTTTTGCGCTATGCGCAAATTTGCGGTACATTAGTGCACAAATAGAAGTAGTTTGTAGCTGTTGAGTCGAGTTTCGTTTGCGCCTATAGTCCATTACTCAACGTTTATATATATAGCATTCCCCGGCAAGTTCGCCTTCGCCGGGGATTTTTTTCTACGGCGCATCATTTCTTTTTTTGATAAAATCAGATCTCTCCTTCTTTTCCCGTGGCATTTTACGATTTGTCGAAAACCGAAAGAATTGGTCTCGTGGATACGATCCGCAATGACTTGAAGAGCGCATTAGTAAGCCAGGATCTTCAAGAAGTGCATTCCTACTATGCGGATGAGGATACCTATATCCGGAAATCGGCCTACCTGGTAACAGGCCGGCTCTATGCGGAGAACGCCGAATTACGCCTGTCGGTACTCGCTATGCTTTTCCAATGGCTATCCGATACGGATTTTAAAGTCAGGCAGACGGTGATCAACGCGGCGGGAGAAATTGGCAAAGCATACTTCGAAGAAGTTCGGTCCTTTTTCGACGAAGGATTGAAAGACCCTCACCATTCCCCGCGCAATGCGGTGATAGGTTCGGTGAAGAAAATGGGTGAGGTTAATCCCAAGCCCGTGCTGGCCTGGGCGCGGGGGTTCCTGCATCACGAGGATAAGGAAATTCGCCGCGAAATTTGTCACGGTATCGAGCTACGCGGCCGCAAACACCCCCAAGACATTCTACCGCTTTTGCAGGAACTCCAGCACGACCGCACAGCCCGCGTGCACAACACGCTCGTGCACGTAATAGGGCAGATCGCCTACAAAAAAGGCTGCCTGGTTACGGTATTGACGCATTTGAAAGATTGGGACAACCGCCCGCTCGTCGAGGCCGCATTGGAAGAGATCATTGACGTGCACGATCGCTACCGAAACTTCGCTGCGCTTACGCAGGCGGAGGCTATGCGGGTAATTGATACGCATTATCCGGACTGGAAACGCTGACGCAACGAGTTACAAAGGTTTGAGGCAGCTGCGGTGCGATGGTTACAAGCCAGGGTGAGACGAATCTTGTATACGAAGTTTATTCTCGGTCCGGATCTTTTGAAAGTGATTCAGGATTTCTTCACCAGACATATTGAATAACTTCTTGCTGATCTTGTTCCTCTGCTGTCTCATAAATGAAACGGCATCGAAATCTTTATTTTGTCGCTTTTTCATTTTTTAAACAGTTGTTCTGGGGATAATATTCTAAGTGATCTATACCCTAACTTTTCATTAACGTGATTGTACCCTCTTATTCGTGTTACGTTAACGATATGTTTAAAGTTCCAGCTCACGAGGACATCTGCTTCATTTACAGTCGCAAGAGCGATATGTAAACAGTCGGCAAAACTGGTTTTGCCGACACCTTTTTCATTTTATATAACAGTTTGCCAGCTCTACCAAACACTGATGTGTCGAGATACATTTTCTTGCTAGCCGACATGTTAACGAGGTAAGGTTCATATCCTCCACCAAGAAATATAAATTGAATGTGAGGGCGGGTGAAAATTTTCCATACATGCAACTTCAATGATCAATCGGTTAGTGATGAAGACCGAGCATTATTCAGTTAAGAACCGCACTGGCATCATTTTAGCTGCGGCTTCATCAAACAATCAGATGTAACCATGGAACTAGTAGATAAGCATTTGAGCATGGCAGTGAGTGCGATGACCGTATCGTCTTTTCTCAAAGCATTAAACGAAAACGACTTTGAGGAGGCGGGGGAGTTTATGGACGAAAATGTTCGGTTCGAGGGCGTGCTCGGGAGTGTAGACGGCCGGGAAGAATACCTGAGCCAGATGGCGAAGATGAAGCTGCATTATGACGTGAAGCAGCTCCTGTACGACGAGGACCATGTTTCGGTGCTCTATGAAATTGATATGGGAGGCAAGCCGGTGCTCACCTCCGGCTGGTACGAAGTGCGCGAGGGAAAGATCACGCACATTCGTGTCATCTTCGATCCAAGACCGGTGTTATGAGCTGGGAGTTTGCGATTGGGTCAGGGCTTCCTGATAACCGTTTTTTTCCGCTTCACCGTGTAGGAAGTCGTTGTGTCTGCATCGGGCCTGCCCGTGCTGCTGCGGCTTCCGTCGACGGTCCCGGATGAGTTGACTGCCCCATTGTCATTCAGGATCGGGCCGGTTTCTGCGTTAGCGGAGTCTTTGAGAATGGCGTTCAAATCCGATGAGTCGGCTGTTTTGACCTGATGTTTTCGTGTTTTGCGCTGGTATTTTTGCTCCTGCTTTGGCGACCTCGACGAGGCGTCGGTTGATTGTGCATATGCTCCTGCGGGTATAGCCAGCGTCAATGCGAGTATGAATGTTTTAAGCGGTGTCATAAGAAATGGTTTTTAGTTTGATGATTCGCCTTGTCTTCAAATACCATTCCAGGGATTTCACGCAGGCGATGTTACGCGGTGTTTACGACGATATTCGCCGAGGCTCATTCCCTTGCTTTTTCTGAAAAACCGGTTGAGATGGCTTTCATCTGTAAATGACAGCTCCGCAGCGATCTCATTCATGCGCATATTGCTGTGCAGCAGCCGCGCTTCGACCAATTTCAGTCTTGAATTGATTATGTATTGCTGCATCGTTTCATTGGTATGTTTCTTGAAATACCGCCCCAGGTATGCTTCCGATATCCCGAAGTGATTGCTGATGTGAGCGGCTTTTATTTTTTCGGGATGGTAAATATTGGCCTGAATGTATTGAAGGATATCGATAGCCTTTTCTTCACTGCATTCGGTGATCTTTTCGGGTAGGTACATGGCTATGTTCCTGGCTACCAGGATGATCATCGTGTTGATATATTGCCTGATAAGCTCCTTGTTGTACATGTCTCGATTAACATATTCGCGTATAATCGCCTCTACGAGAGGTTTGACAATGCTTTTGTCTGTCTGATTTTTAAGAATGCAACCGGGTTGATGACTCGCATTCTGCAAGATAAATTCAAGCCTTTGCAGCAGATCTTCCCGCTGAGAAGCGCTCACA
>CBIHPQ010000384.1:0-6675 GCA_966211825.1 uncultured Dyadobacter sp.
GGTATATTTGACCCAATTTTTAGCCTTAATTCTTCAAGGCGAGTATCCAATTTAACCTATCAGAAGTACGGACTGTATGAAAAAAAATCTACTAGTTAAAATGCTGATACTGTTCACTGTGCTGTCCCTCAGGGGGTACGCGCAGGACATGACGGTATCCGGGAAAGTGAGCGACGCCGCCGGCGGCGAAATTGCCGGTGTGAATGTTGTCGTAAAAGGCACCACAAGAGGTACCAGCACCAATGACAAGGGTGAATATAGCATCACCGTCGAGAAAGGCAAAACCCTGGCATTCAGCTATATTGGTTATGTTACCAAAGAGGTGGTAGCCAATGCAACCATCCTGAACATTTCACTCGCCGCCGAAGCAACCGCATTAAACGAAGTGGTGGTAACGGCATTGGGTATCAGCCGCGAGAAGCGATCGCTGGCGTATTCCATCACCGAAGTATCGGGTACGAACATGACGGCGGCACGTGAAGCCAACCTTGGTAATGCGCTTGCAGGGCGTGTAGCGGGGGTTAACGTGAGCAAAATTGCTTCCGGGCCGGCAGGCTCGTCCCGTGTGATCATTCGTGGTAACAAATCTCTTCAGGGGCCTAACCAACCATTGTATGTAATCGATGGTATACCGATGGATAACAACAACTTCGGCCAGGCTGGTCTCTGGGGCGGCTCCGATGAAGGCGATGGTCTTTCGAGTATCAACCCGGACGACATTGAATCGGTTGTAGTCCTCAAAGGTGCCAACGCAGCGGCCCTTTATGGTTCACGTGCGGCGAACGGGGTTATCAACGTAACGACCAAGCGCGGTACCAAGAGAAAAGGCATTGGTGTGGAATTCGGATCGAACTACGTTTTTGAAAAACTGAATGACCTCTCAGATTTGCAGAAATCCTACGGAAGCGGCGCATATGTAAACGGGGTTGCTTCCAAGCCTGCCAACCAAAATCAGGCTTATGAATGGGGGGATGATTCCTGGGGCCCTAAGTACGACAATAGCCAGGTAATAGGTTTTGACGGGAAAATGCACCCCTATTCCCATTCCGGCGATAACTTTTCAAGGTACTTGAAAACAGGTTATGCATTCACAAATAGCCTGGCATTCTCCGGAGGTAATGAAACCCAAAACTTCCGCGCCTCAGTAACGAATATGAAAAGCACATCCATTATTCCAAATTCCGGATTCGACCGACTCAATCTATCACTGTCGGCACAATCCAAATTCGGGAAACGATTGACATTGGATGCTAAAATACTGTATTCAGAGGAAAAAGCTAAAAACCGGCCTAACGTATCAGACTCCCCCGGAAATGCGATCCAAAGCGTCTGGAGAATCCCCGGCGACTACAATGTACTCTCTTACTATGGCGACCCCAACAAGCCCGGCGCAATCGCCCCCGGTACGGACGCGGCAAGCCTCAGCATATGGGGAGGCACCGAACCCAAAAAGGTGGGAGAGGAATTTCAGCAGGCGAACAACAACTGGGGACAAAATCCATACTGGGTGGCTTATCAGTTTATCAAATCCGACCAGAAGAACCGAATTATCACCTCAGGCCAGTTGAAATATCAGCTTACCGACTGGCTTTTTATTCAAGGTCGGGTTGGTTTGGATAAATACTCCAGACGTGCAGAAAGCCTTACCCCCGAAGGTACCGGCTACCAGCGAGGAGGCGCAAGAAATCTTGGAAACTGGGATGTTTCAGAACTCAATGCGGAATACACAATTGGTGTGACCAAAGACTTCGGCAAATTTGGCCTGACAGCTTTCGGCGGAGGAAACAGGATGAGAAAAAAATATGAATATGTTAACGTCTATGGTAACGGCTTCAATGTTCAATTCTTCCCTGCCCTAAATAACGTTAAAGACAAATCCTTTAACTATGAGCCAAAGGAAAGCGGTATCAACTCTCTCCTCGGCTCAGCTGAATTGTCATACGACGGGTTCCTTTTCATTACAGCAACAGCACGAAACGACTGGTTCTCAGTCCTCAATCCCGAAACAAACAGCATTTTGTATCCATCCATCGGTGGTAGCTTTGTTTTCTCAGATGCCTTCAAAAACCTTCCTTCGTGGCTATCTTACGGTAAATTAAGGGCGTCCTGGGCACAGGTGGGGAATGTCACGATCGATGCCTATCAGAATAACCTGACTTATTCCCTGAACGGCAACCCGCATTTGCAACATCCTATGGCCTCATTCTCACAAGCAATGGGCAATGGAGGAAACATACCTAATCCGGCCCTTAAACCGCTGACAGTTACAGAAACTGAGGTCGGCATTGATTTCAGGTTGTTTAATAATAAAGTGGGTGTTGACTTCACGTATTATGATCAGCAAACCACGGACGACATCCTGAATGCAACGATCTCAAGGGCTTCCGGCTTTGGTAGTACGTCGGTAAACCTCGGCAAACTGCAAAACCGTGGTTTAGAGCTTTTGTTGACCGCTACCCCACTTAAGTCTAAAAACCTTACCTGGGACATTACCGTGAACCTGGCCAAAAATAACAGCAAGGTAAAATCGCTCATCGAAGGCACAACGGAGCTGGTAATGGATGAACCGAGGACCCGGAATGCTTTCATCAAAAATATCGTCGGCCAGCCTTTCGGTATGATTACGGGACGCGTGCAGAAACTATCTCCTGACGGCCAGCCTGTATTTGACAAAGATGGCCGTCCGGTGAGTGCCCCGGGTTACCAGGTCGTTGGAAACGGTATCGCAAAAATGACCGGCGGGGTAACGAATGCATTTAATTACAAAGGCTTTGATCTTTCCTTCCTTGTCGATTTCAAAGTAGGTGGCGACATTCTTTCCGGTACCAACATGAAGCTCGACCAGTGGGGAGTAAGCAAGCAGTCTCTGCAGGGCCGCGAAGGGGAAGCACCACTTACCGTAACAGGTGTAACGCAGGAGGGCTCCGAATACAAGCCTTTTACAAAAACCTTGACTCCCCTCGAAGCCTATAATTATTGGGGTGCCGTGGGTGGAGAGGGCGATAACGCTGTTACGCCAATGTATGTTTATGATGCCTCTTTTATCAAATTGAGACAGCTTACACTTGGATATTCATTCCCCAAAAAATTGCTTGATAAAACCCCGCTGCAAAACCTGACACTGTCGTTCGTCGGTCGGAATCTGGCTATCCTGTTCAAAAATACACCGAACATTTATCCTGAATCTAACTACGCCAATTGTAACTCACAGTGTTTTGACTATTTCGGCTTCCCTTCTACCCGTAGTTATGGTTTTAATTTGAGAGCAACATTCTAATTCGATATAAAATGAGAGATTTGAAAAAATATATAAAATACGGGCTTGCGGTAATGTTGGTGACGGGGTGCGATACAAAGCAATTACACGACCTGAACATTAATCCCCAGGCACTGAACACGGTAGATCTGAACTTTATTTTCACTTCTGCCGAATTGGGGATCGCATCCAACGGAAGCACGGGCGACAACAGGTATATCGACTGGCGGACCAATATCGGCATGTGTGCATATGCAATCCAGCAGCTCGCCAATTCCGGCGGCGGCATTGCCCCTGGTGACAAGTATACGGTAAACGCCGAAACCAATGCGGCGCCGTTCGAATTCACGTATAATGATCAGCTGAAAAACATTGCCGAGATTCTCAAGCAGTCGGGGCCCGGTGGTTTTGCGGAGGGGAAATACCTGAATATGCGTCAGGCCGCCCGAATTTTACGGGCGTTCAGTTTCGCCAGGTTAACGGATTTTTATGGCAACATTCCCTATTTAGAAGCAAACAAGGGAATAGAAGGGATATTTTTCCCAAAATATGATTCCCAGGACGCAGTTTACGCAGACTTGTTGAAAGAGCTCGACGAAGCTACCGCTGCCCTGAACACCGCTAACGCCGACGAAGGTTTTGCCAGCGCCGATTTTATTTACAAAGGCGATATCGCAAAATGGAAAAAATGGGGATTCTCCCTGATGTTGCGTCTTGCGATGCGTATCTCTAATGTCGACGCCGCGAAAGCAGCCACTTATGTTACGAAAGCAGCCGCAGGCGGGGTGTTCACCAGCAACGCCGACAATGTGTGGGTTGCCATGGCCGACGGCCCAAGCGAGTGGGTCAACCAGAATGGTATATCCAGAGCTTTTGATCCGGGAGACGGGGGACAGCCTCCGTACCTGAGTGCCACGTTGGTCAATTGGTTAAAGGGCAAGAATGCGGCAGTCGCAACAGATGATGATCCGCGTTTGATGATCATCAGCGGCGGAATCGGTGACGTTTCAATTATTACCGACCCTTTAAAACAAAAAGGCATGCCCAACGGCTACGATCAGGCAATGCTCGACAAACTGGAAGGCCACACCGTAGATGTCCCGAAAACGTATTCGCGCATTAACCCTAAAATGCTGCAAGACTCGGATCCTTACATGATCATGAACTACGGCGAAGTGGAGTTCCTGCTGGCCGAGGCCATTGAGCGCAAGATCGGAAGCGGCATTGCCGGTACCGCGAAATCGCATTACGACGCTGGCGTGAAGGCATCCATGCAGATGTATACGCCTTACGATGCGTCCCTGACCGTCGCCGATGCAGCCGTAGCCTCCTACCTGACTACCTATCCTTACGGCACCGCCAAACCGGCGCTGGAAATGATCGGGGAGCAATTATGGGCAAACAAGTTCTTTAACTGGTGGGAAGCATGGAACGACTGGCGCAGAACTGGGTTCCCGAAACTTACCCCGACCAACTACCCTGGCAACGTAACCAACGGAACCATTCCCGTAAGACTCCGCTATCCGACCAATGAAGTGGCAGGCAATCCTAATTATCAGACAGGCGCTACTTTGCCCGATGATTTCACTACCAAAGTATGGTGGGACAAATAGTATAAATTAGTAGATATAATTCAAAAGGTGCCCTGAATATTTTGGGGCATCTTTTTGTTTTTTATCCTAATTTTGAAATTCACCTGAATCACTAATTATTCCCGGTTATGATACAATCGTTTACGGCTGATGCCGATAAAAATGAGGTTTTTGAAAAAGTACAGCAATTTATAGATGAGCAGGGTTTCTCCGTAGTAGCCAAAGACCACTCACGTCCGTGGGGCGGCTTTTTTGTACTGGACGAAAGCCAGGCACCCAAATTCATCTCTACGTTTTTCCCGCATTTGTCGCTTGCCGACTTCGCAGGGTATGAAAAGCTGAGCCCCAAAATCCTCGTGGTGGCGCCCAACAAACGACTTTCATGGCAATATCACCACCGCCGCGCCGAAATCTGGAAAGTAATCGGTGGAAATGCGGGCATCGTGATCAGCGACACTGATGAAGAAACCGAATTGCAGCAACTACCGATCGGCACGGTCGTGAACCTCAAAAAAGGGGAACGTCACCGCCTGGTGGGTGTTGATGAATGGGGCTTTGTAGCCGAAATCTGGCAGCATACCGACCCTGCCAACCCTTCCGACGAAGACGATATCGTGCGCGTTCAGGACGATTTCGGCAGATAATCCGACCATTATTTTCATCTGGCAAGTCTCGCAGGCTTGCCAGGTTTGTATTTATTCATCCTAAACTAGCCAGTCATGAAATTTGGAAAAGTGGAGAATCCTGATGATATAGATTTCAAACTGCCGCCCGACGCGCCCGCTAACAAAGCGCTGCTGAATGCCGCAAAGGCCAAAAAGCCGGGAATCTACGTCGGATGCGCCAAATGGAACAAAACCGATCTCAAAGGTTTTTATCCAAAAGGCACCAAAGACGAATTGGCATACTATGCAACGCAATTCAACAGCATTGAGCTGAATGCGACTTTTTATAACAATTTCCCCGTCGAGACCATCGAAACCTGGTATGCCAAAACACCGGCAGGTTTCAAATTTTTTCCCAAACTGCACCAGGGTATCAGCCACTGGAAAAGGCTGAAAGATGCGAAAGAACCCACCGACATTTTCCTGGATGGCATCGCCCATTTGCAGGACAAACTCGGAATGCTTTTCCTGCAAATGCCCGACAATTTCGGTCCTAAAAACTGGGAAGTGTTAAAAGCATACCTGGAAGAATGGCCATCCGGCTTTCCGCTCGCGCTCGAACTGCGCCACACGGGTTGGTACGATGGCTCTTTCAATAGCGAAGACCTTTACGAGGTTCTTGAAAAAAAGAACATTACCCATATCGTTACCGACTCGGCCGGACGGCGCGACCTGCTGCATATGCGGCTTACCACGCCTACCGCGTTCATCCGCTACAACGGCGCCAATGTCGATTCGGATTATACCCGCCTCGACGACTGGTTTGACAGGCTGAAAATCTGGGTTGAGGAAGGTATTCAGGATATTTACTTTTTTGTGCACCAGAACCACGAAGAAGCATCGCCTTTGCTCTCCTCCTATCTGATCCAGAAACTGAATAAAGAATTGGGTATGGAACTGCAAGTCCCTTACGATCCCAGGGTCGCGAGCGGGCAGGTTACCCTATTTAAATAGCAAAAAGGCGGGCTTGAAATCCGCCTTTTTCATTTCTATTTCAACTCGAATTTTACGCCTTGCTCAGGAAAAATAAGTTTTAAGCCCAGACTATTTGCAGCGTTTAACTCCCGGCGTATCGTCTCTTCATTGCTTCCGGTGGGTTTGATGTGCGTCACGACCACATTCAGGTTTCGCAAATGCTCCTTTCCGGCCAATGTGGCCAGCA
>CBIHPQ010000385.1:0-6673 GCA_966211825.1 uncultured Dyadobacter sp.
AAATTTGGTGCGGGGCGCGCGGTACCCCGGGGGCGCCTCATGCTGTTTATGGGGTTTTGGAAGCGTTCAACAACACGCAGCACCATTGGATAAAAACAAGCGGCGCATCGACTGCTGCGTATTAATTTTACAGAAAACAAACCTCGCTCACATGGTACACATTCTGAAAATCGCGGCGGTTATCATCGTGGTAACGTACGCGCTCCGGCTTATCAACGCCCAGTCCGATTTGCTCGTTTTTGCAGGCCTCGCTGTCGTGGGGTTATCCTTTTACTTTCTGTATGATGTGCTGGGGCAAATTGTAAACCAATTGAAATCTAAACTGTAATCGAATATGAAGCGAAACATTATTATTGGAATTCTGGCATTGATTGTATTCATCATGGCGCTTGCCATACAGCCCTTTTCATTCGAGAATATCGACGCCGGTAATGTGGGTATCCGCATCAACCTGTATGGTACCGATAAAGGGGTCGATAATATTACACTGGTTACCGGCCGCGTGTGGTATAATTCGTGGACGACCAAGATCGTGGAATTTCCAACTTATACCCAGAGTGTTGATTATGAATCGTTTGTAATCACTACAAAAGACGCTGCGGAATTTAAAGTCGACCCGAAGCTGAACTACCACATTAATCCCGACAAAGTACCGCAGATCTACCGCCAATACAGACGACCGTTAGCGGAAATTCAGCAGGGTTTTATGAAGAATACCATTTACGACGCTTACCGCATTGTGGCAAACTCGTTTACATCGGATAGCGTCATGTCCAACCGGGAAGTGTTTGAAGACCGCGTGCAGAATGTATTGACCAAAACCTTGGGCAAAGATGGATTCGTTTACGATCAGCTCACGTCTGCTATTACCCCGCCGCCATCGCTTCGCCAGATGATCGACGAAAAGAACGCTTCTATCCAGGCCCGTTTAAAAGCCGAAAATCAGGCTAAACAAGCGGAAGCTGAGGCGAAAGTAATCATCGCCCGTGCAGAAGGCCAGGCCAAAGCAACATTGATCAAGGCGCGCGCAGAGGCGGAGGCCAACCAGTTGAGGCAAAAGACATTGACGCCGCTGCTTATCCAGCAGGAATGGGTTGCGAAATGGAACGGTATACTGCCGACCACGAATGCGGGCGGCAGTACGAGTTTGATGTTGGGGATTAAATAGTGTGATGTTTGAAATAGATATTCAAGCCCCGGGGATTACCTCGGGGTTAACTTTTGTTGTCGCATCATTTTTTTAAGCATGCTTCCCGGCAGACTGATATAGGCCGAACTATCGATCATCGCATCGAAGTTGCCGAAAATGTCCTTCTCGGCATTGAAAGTGCTACTGTCGCGAATATCGACGTCGGCCGTGCCAACCTGGCTTTCCGGATCCAATTTCAGGTATCCATTTCCGGAAATAGTTGCTTTGAGGTTGCGAACCGTGGCATGATCAAGCATCAATGCATCACCTTTCTGGTCGATCACCAAATCTTCAAATTTGTAATTTTTCACCTTGCTGCGAATGTTGTCCGAAATGATGCCTTGGAGCTGCGGGGCAATAATGTAGATTGAAGGAGTAGAACCGAAAGCATCGCGTGCTTGGTAACCCTGGTTCCAGTTGGCCTTGTAGGTAACGACCAGGGTATCGCCGGAGATTTGCCATTCCAGGTACTGGGGCAATGTAATCATCCGGATTTCTGCCTCCGGGCCTTGTTGTATTTCAGTGAGTCCAAATCCCTTACCTTTCAGATGTAGATATCTGAATGTGCCAACGGAGTGTTTTGAAAATCCGTAGAACTTGTCGTCTTTGTCGATCTTGTCAAACTGCTTTTTGAGGACAAAATTGGAAGACAAGGTCACCAGGAAGAATATAGACAATGTGATGATTAAGAGAATGTTGCTGGTTTTCATGAGCATTACTTGGTTAGCGGGTACATTTCTTCGATGAATTTCTGGTACAGGCCGTGCAGTTCGTCGATCCCGATGTCGAGCAGGTAAAGGTTTTTAAACACCTCGGGCAGCTCATTAGTCAGGAAACGCTCCTTCCGGTAGGCCAATATTTTTTCATTCGCCTGGTCATCGGCGGAATAGCCAATGCCCCGTTTGTTAAAAATGACCTCTTTGTTTTGTAAAAAATCGTATGTCCGCATGACGGTGTTCGGATTCACCTCCATCATAGCGGCAAGATCCCTGACCGAAGGAATGCGCTCCCCGGGCGGCCATTTTCCCAACAATATCTGCTCGCAGATGTAATCCGCGATTTGCAGGTAAATGGCTTGTTTATCTTTAAATTCCATAATGGGTGCAGGTTAAATTTCTCGTTCTTTCATTCGGTAGTAAGCAGCGATCCAAATCATGATCGCCACAACAACCGTAAAAGCCTGTGCAGCGTAAAGCATGGGATCTGAGAGTGTGATATGGTAAAAACCGGCGATATACTTAGGCCTGGCCATCCCTTCTTCTGCGTTAAACCAAATTTTCCAGCCTGTGAGGGGATAGGCCGTCAACATGGTGGGCCTCGACGCGAACTGAGTCGATAATGCGTAGTTTAAATAGCCAAGAATAGCCATAAAGATGATGGACACGACGGCAGTCTTGATGTAGGCGAACTTCCTGAAATAAATCGACCCGCAAAAAATAACCGCGTGGATCAGAATGTACGCGTAAATCGTATAGTCAGCGAAATCTTTGGGAATGTATTGGTAGGGGTTCATTCCCGGCGGCAGCAGCGTATTTGCATAGTCGACCGTCCTGTAATGCAACTGCCAGTACAGGAAAAGGAATGGAAGCACAAATAACAGATTGAGCACCAGGGAGCTGAGAAACTTTTCAAGACGCGAGGCCGGGATCATCAGTGAGGCGATGCCGGTATCAGGGCTCGAATATTGGGATAGGGCGCTGCTTGTGTACAAGCTCGCACCAAACAGCACGATCATGAATAATGCCAGAAAATGCAGTATTCTGCGGAATTCACTGTATTCATTCGTCATGGTGATTGGCAACATCATCGCGAGCAGGCAAAAGATGAGCACTCCGCCCATCATCAGGTAATTTCTACCCTTTTCGGCCGCGTCAAAACGCAGCATTAATGTAAACCGGTGGATATCGAATGTCTGGTTCATAGGATCGAAATGGGGGACAAATGAGCTGGAACGAGGAATGGCAGAATGTACCGGAGCGTTGCCGCAGCTAATGCGAGCAGCAGGATGATAATCGTTTTCATGGCTAATAGGCAAATATCTGGCTGATCCGCTGGGGATTCTTAATTACCGCATTGAACAAATGTTCGAGATCCACACGGCTTTCTTCTTGCGTGGAATTTTCAAAAACCGCTTTGTACCCGCGGAGCGATGGCTCTGAATACAGTACCCGGTTGTCATATTCTATGCTGGGCAAAACGCCGAAGCAAAGGCGTTCTGAAATCGTGTCCAGACTGTGCCGGATCATTATTTTGCTGTCTTCCAGGATAATAATGGCGTCGATCAGATTGTCGAGGTCGCGCACCTGGTGGGTGGAAATCAGGAACAGACGGTCTTTGTCCAGTGCCGAAGATACCAATCTGCGAAACTGGCTTTTGGAAGGGATATCCAGACCATTCGTCGGCTCATCCATGATCAGCACGCGGGTGTTGGTCGCCAAGGCGAATGCGATCAATACCTTTTTCTTCTGCCCGTACGACATACCTGTCAGCTTGTTGCCCTGCGGAATGTCCAGTTCTGCAATGTAAGCGCGGAAAAGCTGTTCGTCGAACTTCGGATAAAACGGGGCCATGAGACTCAGGTACTTGTCGACCGTTACCGATGGCAGGTAAATTTCCTCTGGCAGGAAGAAAATATCCTGTAAGAATGCGGGCTGTCGTTTACGCGGCTCAAAGCCAGCTACTTCGATGCTGCCTCCTGTCGGATAAAGCAATCCCGCCATATTGCGGAGCAAGCTTGATTTGCCGGCACCGTTCTTGCCCAGCAAACCATAGATGTGCCCCGCGTCGAGGTGCAGATCGAGGTTTTCAAACAGCTTTTTGTGCTTTCCGTACCCAAAAGAAACCTGGTTTAGGTGAATCATGGCTCAATTGTTTTAGTGTATTAGTTAAATAGTACACTGCAAATGTAACCGATGATTTGGCTTTTGCAATACCATCACAAAAAATAATTTCAGGGAATTTTAAATGCTTGTAGGACAGCCTAGATGCCGGAAATGAGCCGTTTATAATCTTCCTGTGTATCGATATCGATGCTGCCTTGCGGAAAAGGATAGGCAAAAACATCATCTGCATTGCGCTTGAAGAGCTTTTTTGCACCTTCGGCCCCGGTAAGTTGGAGCAGGGCGGGGAAATAGAAGGCGGTAAAAAAAGCGGGCGTGCCGAGCGAATCGCTGTATTTCGAGGCGATAATACCTTTTGCCGTTTCTTCGAAAGTGTTAATCAATGCATTGAAAGTCCCGGCGGATACGAATGGCTGGTCGCTCACGGCCAGAATTGCCCCCTTCACATGCGGATACGTAGATTGCAGGGCATCAATGCCGGTTTTAATGGACGCCGACATGCCGTCCTGCCAGTCGGCGTTGAAGACGAGCTGGCAGGGCAGATGTGCCGACTCTGTTTCAATTAACTCCGAATTGGCACCGGTGACAACAATCGTATTATTTCCAACAATTTCAACCGCGGCTTCCGTAATATGCCGGATCAGACTTTTGCCTTGAAATTGCAATAACTGCTTCGGCTCACCAAGCCGGGAAGAATTCCCCGCTGCCAGGATTACAATGCCATATTTGTCCCGTACCATGGCTGATCAGGAAGGGATGGTCTGAACTGCGCAGAGGAAATCTTCCTTTTCGTCGCGGGTGTAATCCACGCGCTGGTCGGAACGGTTATGGATCGGTTCAAGTTTTTCGCGGAGGGAAAATCCTGCACGCCGGCCCAGCACCGCTTTAATTTCCGCCAATACCGACAATGCGATTTCCTCAGAAGTTTCCGCGCCGATATCCAACCCGACCGGACCGTAAACCTTCGCCTTTTGCTCCTCCGTAATGACCATTCCCTCGTTTTCCAGCTCCAAATACATGCGTTCGAGCTTTTTCTTCGGGCCCAATGCACCCACATACCGGCAAGCATCTACGGGAAGTAGCTGTTTCAGCAATGCGAGATCGTAGTTGTAATTGTGCGTCATGAGGAGGACAAACGTCCGCTCATCGACGGTAACGTGTTTCAAAACATCTTCGGCGCGGGATACCAGCACTCTGCCCGCTTTGGGAAACCGCCGGGACGTAGCATGGCCGGTGCGACCGTCCACCACGGTAATGTCCCAGCCGAGCACACTTGCCATTTCGGTGAGCGGGATCGTGTCATTGCCGGCGCCGGCAATAATGAGGGATGGAGGTGTATTAAAATATTCAATAAAGCCGGTTAGCGATTTGTTGTCGAATGCCTTAAAAAATGAGTCGCCGCGCTGGTAGGCGGCCTGCGTTTCGGATAGCAGCTGCTCGTGCATGTCCGCTTCGGCGCAATTGCATGTGACCTGGTCGTCGGTTTGCAAATGCAGGAAACAGGTGCCCGGTTGCGCGCCCGTACGGGAGTGGAGCGAGAACAGGGTTATCAGCACCGCATTCTGCCGTTTAGCCGAAACTCTTTTCAGTAATTCTACCGGATTCTCGGCGTCCTCTGTTTTAATGGGTTCAAAAAGAATATGTATAATGCCGTTGCAGCCCAGCTGAACGCCCAGTGTCGTGTCGTTTTCATCGGTGGTATCGTAGGTTACCAGCTTGTTTTTCTGTTGCGAAATGGCCAGTAATGCCTTGCGCAATGCGTCGCCCTCCAAACAGCCGCCGCTAATGGCGCCGGTAAGCTGGCCGTCGTCCGTCACGAGCATGCGTGCGCCGGGGCGCCTGTACGAGGATCCCTCCACATGCACGACCGTCGCGAGCGCCATGCGCTTGCCCGAGGTCAGTGCCTGCTCATATGATCGGATGATGTCCGTGATCTCTTTCATGACGATGTTGTTTTACAATCTTTGAAATAACGGAAACCGCGTGGTTCACATGTTCTTCGGTCGAAAATCGCCCGAAACTGAATCGGAAAGAGTTATGGATCCGCTCGTCGGAGAAGCCCATCGCTTTCAGTACATAACTGGGCTCAAGCGTAGCTGAGGTACAGGCCGAGCTGCGGGAGAAAGCGATGTCGCTGCCAGCCTCGAAAATCAGTTTCTCACCGTCCACCTGTCCGAATGAAATATTGGTACAATGCGGCAACCTGCGGGCCTCCTCTCCATTGATCTCAATATCCTGAAGCACCAGTAATTCCACTTCAAATGCATTCCGGAGGATAGCCAGCCGCTTGCTTTCGCGAGCCATTTCGGCAGCGGCGATCTCGCATGCCGAGCCGAGACCCACAATGCCAGGGACATTTAACGTCCCGCTGCGCATGTTCCGTTCATGGCCACCGCCGTCGATCTGCGCCGTTAATGCTACGGCCGGGCTTTTTTTACGTACGTATAATGCGCCCACACCTTTGGGGCCATAAATCTTATGAGCGCTCAATGCAAGCAGGTCGATGCCGTCGTTCGGGACGTTTAACCGAATTTTTACCACCGCCAGCGTAGCGTCCGAAAAGAATGTGATCTTATGTTTTTTAGCAAAGGCTGCCAGTTAGCGAAAGGGCGTGATCACCCCGGTTTCATTATTTGCATACATT
>CBIHPQ010000386.1:0-6671 GCA_966211825.1 uncultured Dyadobacter sp.
GAAGCGGTAGCACACGCGTTTCAGATCACATATTTACCTAACTTCCCTTCACAATTCGTCTTTTCCACGACTTATCCAAACTACGTATGCGCTCCCCGGCGGGAATGCAGTGGTCATGTGTGGCTTTTAACGACTTGCCAAGAGAAAATTAACTCTATCCATCCTTATAAAAAGTAACCTATGAAAAAAAATCTACCACTCTTTACCCTAGTATTTATTCTATTCGCCTCCTACACGGCTCTATGTCAGGTTGTAGTAACTTTCCCAACCGAAAGGGCCGTTTTCCAGCGGAATAATGCAAACGAGGCCGACGTATACATAGGTGGGTACGTCACACAACCTTATCAAAAGATCGAAGTACGCCTTTCTCCGCGGGTTCCGGGCGAAGGCCAGCCGTTTCCGGCCGATGGCAGCTGGACTACACTGGACGACCAGATTTCAGCAGGCCAGTTCCTGGGATTCGTCCATTTGAAGGGGGGCTGGTATCAGCTCGAAGTACGGGGCGTGTCGGCGGGCGGCCCCTCGGGTGTCACTACGCTCGCCCGTGTGGGTGTGGGCGAAGTGTTCGTCGTCGCCGGCCAGTCCAATTCCACCGGCGGTGATTCGAATCCGAACGGCCCCGGCGCTGCGTATGACCAGGTCAACAGCGTCAATTTCCAGAATGTCGATCCGGGAACCGGCACCATTGCGCCTTATTCGAACGTGCAGCTCCCCTGCCCCGAATTTGTACACCTCGACGCCAATGTCAAAACAGCGCCATTTGGTAACTATGCCTGGTGCTGGGGTTCATTTGGTGATAAAATTTATGAAAAGCTGCGGGTGCCCGTCATGATATTCAACGCCGGCTGGTCGAGTACAGGGATCGATAACTGGAAACAAACCATCGATCCGAATGGGGTAACGACCAGCGCATTCGGCTATACATTCCCGACCGGCCTGCCATTCGGGCATTTGCGGCTGGCTTTGAACAATTACATTGCCCAACTCGGGGTCAGGGCCGTTTTGTGGCACCAGGGCGAAACCGATAACTTTCTCGAACAGCCCGGCGACAATACCTACAACCGGTATTTATCGGCGCTGTGGGATGTTGTAAATGCAAGCCGTAACGTTACCGGCAAGCCAAATCTGGGCTGGGTAGTGGCACGTGCCTCGCGGTTTACCGTCAATGGCGCCACGCGCGTTTCCGCGAATGTGGTGAATGCACAGAATGAGCTGATCAACAACGACGGGCTTTATCCCCATGTATTTCAAGGCCCCGAAACAGATCCCTATTACAGCATTGAATACCGCCACGACGAGATCCACTTCCGTGGCGACGGTGTAACGCCATCGCCGGGCGGACAAATCTATTCCGGGCTGATTTACCTCGCGGGTTTCTGGGCAGACAAGATCACGCCCGATTTTCTGAGCCAGTCCAATCCCTACTCGGCCACCCCACCACCGGCTGTCGGTGCTGCTTATGTCTCGGGGAGTTCGCAGATCACCTTCACGGGCCCTGCGCTTCCGGGTAGTTCCCAATATAACTGGCTGGCGGGTGGTAACTGCAACCAGGTACAGAACACCTCGCAGCAATGGACGGTTGGTCCGGGATTGTATAAATTGAAAGTGGTGGATGCCAACAGCAATACCGTCTTTTCACCCACGCTCAACGTTTCGGCAACGCCATTACCGGTAACGTGGCAATCGTTTAGCGCGCGCATGGCAGGCAACGGGCGCATCACGCTCGACTGGGTAACGGCCACCGAGCACAATGCCTCGCATTTCGAAGTTCAGCGGAGCAATGATTCCCGGACATTTGCGACGATCAAAAGCGTAAGCGCAATGGGTAATTCGTTAACCAGCTCTTTTTATCATTATGAGGATGAGTTCCTTCCCAAAGGCACCTATTACTATCGCTTGAAACAGGTAGATCACGACGGCCAGACCGATCTCACACGCATTGTCAGCGTTCGCGTCGATGGCAATGAAATGGTCCGCATTTTGCCGATCCCGGCATCCGAGGTGATCACGGTGGAATCCGCGAATCCCTTGAACCGCATTGATATCTTCAACAGCGCAGTAAGACTTGTACAAAGTGCTCAAACCGGCGAAAAAGCGATTCGATTGAACATCGCCAACCTGCCTAAGGGGCTGTACGTGATTTCTGTGGATGGGCGGGAGCTGAAAATTGTGAAGTAATCAAATTTCCATCACTGCGAGAGCCTCGCGCCGGTATTCGAGCGGGCTCATGCTGCGGTGCTTTCTGAATGTCTTGATGAGATGGCTGTCGTCTGTAAAACCCAGTTCGGCAGCTATTTCATTGATACGCATATCGCTGTGTTTCAAGCGAATCTCCACCAATGCGATTTTATAATTGATAATATATTGCTGCAACGTCTCGTGCGTGTGCTTTTTGAAATATTCGCTCAGGTAATTAAGCGATATGTTGAAGTGGGAAGCAATGCGCTCGGCCCGCAGCAACTCCGGGTTGTATATATTTTGGTGAATATAATGGATAATGTCCAGCGAAGTGTTTTGCGTGAGCTGCGTTTTCTCCGGAATATGAGTGGTAATGTTCCTCGCTACAACAGTCAGTAAAGTATTGAGAAGCTGCTGAACAAGCTCCTTATGCAACGTCTGGCGGTTGGTATGTTCCTGCCTGATCGCCTCCATCAGTGCTCTCACGAGTGGTTTGTCGTAATCGTTGCGCAAAATGCAGCCTTGCAGATGATTATTGTTGTGAAAGATATATTCCAATTTATGGATCCAATCACCCAGGTTACTATGCTCGTCACGGGCCCTCTGGGCATTCAGATAGATATTATTGAAACGGATGAACATAAACGCGGTCGTTTCCTTCACCTTGGTATAATGCAAATCCATCGGCATGGAGAGGAAGAGGTTTTCCTTCCGGTACTTAAATTCATTTTGGTTAATATGATAAGTACCCTCGCCTTCAAACATATACACCAGCTCCACGAACGTATTCTTATGCGCCTTGATCGGGCATTCGTCGACCGTCACACAAAGGACGTCGTAGGGCTGATGAATGTGATGTACCTGCATACCGGCAAAGGTACCGATTTAACCCAAATTTTTACAACCCCAAATTAGCCCCGGCATTCGAAATTTGCATTCATCAAATCAAACCATTGCAAAGCATGAAAGCCATCACATTAGCGAACAACGGGGGAACAGAAAACCTGATATTAACCCAACTTCCTACCCCTGAAATAAATGACAACGAGGTCCTGGTGCGTGTCAAAGCCATCGGAATCAACCCGGTCGACGCATTTGTAAGAAACCACCGCGACGCGCTCGAACTGTTCGTCAAGCCCGCGCCGGGCGAAAAGGTCATTATCGGATGGGATATTTCGGGCGTCGTTGAAGCCGTCGGCGGCCAGGTCACAAAATGGAAGGCTGGCGATGAGGTGTTCGGAATGGTCAACTTCCGCGGCCACGGCAAGGCCTACGCCGAGTATGTAGCGGCACCCGCAGACCAGCTTGCATTGAAACCCGACAATATTTCGCACGAGGAAGCCGCGGCGGCTACCCTGGCCGCATTAACCGCCTGGCAGTCGCTGGTTACCTATGGAAAAGTAAAGGCCGGAGAAAAAGTATTGATCCATGCGGCAGGCGGTGGTGTCGGTCACTATGCAGTACAAATCGCAAAGCATTTCGGGGCATATGTGATTGGAACCGGCTCCGCTTTTAAAAAGGACTTCATCCTCGGCCTCGGCGCCGACGAGTTCATCGACCATACCGCAGTCCGGTTCGAGGATATTGTCCACGACGCCGACCTCACGATTGATTCGTTATTCGGCGACCACATATTCCGGTCAGTAGAAGCCACAAAAGAAGGCGGCCGGATCACCGCCCTCCTTGTGCCTTTCACGGAAGAAAAACTGGCCCGTAAGATTGCGGAAAAGAAAATTTTCGGACACACATTGAATGTAGCTTCCAGCGGCGATGACATGAAGGAGCTTGGCAAGCTGCTCCAATCCGGAGCGTTGCGTTCGCATGTTTCCGCAAGTTATCGTTTTGAGGACATGGCAAAGGCGCATTCCGAGATCGAGGGCGGCAAAACGCTTGGGAAGATCGTTGTGACCTTGGCTTGATCCTAACTATGTTCTTTTGGCGTGCTGCGCGGTGCGCGGCGCGCCAAAAGGCCTATCTTCACCAGTGATCACACGGAGGAAGTTGCGGAGAAAGGTATGGTAAGCCTGGTAAATGGCACGAGGTCGAGGCATCACAAGCTGCCTTGCTCCACTTCATGGTTGCTCCGGTAGAGAAGAGGAAATAGTTTCCCTCATCTGGCTGTAAGGTGTTTCAATCAATTTGATTTGGAGCACCTTTTCCAATTTACAAATCGTTTCCAAAGTCAGATTTTCCGAACCTCTTACGATTTTGCTGATGTATTGGGGCGAGCACCCCATCAGCTCGGCCAAGTCCTTTTGCGACATTTCCTTTTTGCGCAAAGTTCTTAAAACTGCCAGAGCGATTTGTCCCGACATCCGTAGCCAGTAGAAATTTTCCTGCCGGTACTCGGCTTCTTTGATCCACTCGGTGTCAGGTACGGCAATCCGGTCCAGTTTACTTTGTTGTTTCATATTGTTCGAATTAAAACAGTTCAAATAAGCCAAATTCATTCTTCTGATCTTCCTTCAAGAACTGACAGACTCTTTCAAGCTTTATTAACTCCTGAGCCAGATGCTCCCGCTCGTTCATTGTCCGCGTCAACTTGATGGCTCCGCCCGATATGACAAACTTATTTACATCCATTCTTACGGCGTATACGCGCAACCAGCTCCGCCGACGACTGCCTCTAACCTTGCTCTTTTCCAGATTTTCGACAGTCGTTGTTCCAGCGTGCAGCGGCCTGAACATACTAGACAAATTATCAACACTTCCCCACACACCTGCATGCGCCACAGCTAAAATTTTCTTTTCAAGATCATGCGCCTCATCCCGCGTCAACTCAGCCGCGTCTTCAACCGACATATTCTCCCAAAATGCCAGCAAATCCGCATAATGCGCGTTGAAAAAAGATTCCAGATATCCCATGTCGTTCCAAAGCCGGAAAATCCTGGACAACTCATGCTGCATTTCCCCGGCAAATTGCACCGAATACAAGCTATCCGGGACCAATGTAAAGATACCATCAATTTCCATAAAATCAACTTTTAGGTTTACTATGATCACTCCGTCCATTTGATGATACGCCAGGAACGATTTTTGGTAACGGACTTCTACAAAGAAAAAAAATGCGCGAAAGGCGGCTTCCGGAGGCATTTTTTGATGTTGATGGAATGAAAAAACACGATTTGCGTGTTGTGTAAACTATTGCAAGTAGTTTGATAAAATCTCGACAGGTTATGAACTGGATTACCATTAGTAGTGAAGAGGAAGTAGATCATATTTCTAAATCGACCGATTACTCGATTATCTACAAACACAGCCCACGCTGCATGACCAGCCTGATGGCCTATCGGCAGCTCAAATCCGAGGTAAATGCGGCTTCCGACGTGGAGATCCCTATATACATTGTTGACGTGATTCAGAACCGAAAAGAATCTATGGCCATCGCCAACAGTTTCGGTGTTGAGCACGAATCTCCGCAGATTTTGGTCGTGAAAGACGGAGCGTGTATTTACGACGCATCGCATGAGGACATTTCCCTTCGTGAGTCCCTGGCTTCTTTAAATTGATTTACAGATAGTTGTCGAATGGCGAGAACACCCATCCGATTTTACTGAAAATATTTATGGAATATTTCCAGTAACATGGATTTAATCCATTATATTTGTATCATCAACAAACAGAAACTATGGCAGGCCTGCATTATTCGATCGTTTCCGAAAAAATGGTATGGATTTGGTACTTCGATGATCTGGGCGGCAAGCATCTCAAAGAATTGCTCGCGGATGATGCAGCTGCCTTTGTCAAGCGTCTAGAATCCCACAGAGAGCCCGAAGCAGGGCTTGTTGGAACGGATTTTTTAAAACATCATAAGACAACAAACTGATACCAGGCTTTATTAACACTTCATCATATACAAACGCGAAAGAGCAGCTTATGGCTGCTCTTTTTGCTTGATATGCTTTCCCTTCTTAATCAGGATTACTATACATTATCGGACGCACGGGTTTCAAGCCGACCGGCCCACTTTTGAAGAAGCATGACCAGATCATCCAGGATCACCGGTTTGCTGAGATAATCGTCCATTCCGGCCTCAAAACACTTTTCCCTATCCTGCTGCAATGCATTGGCGGTCATAGCGATGATGAAGGGATGTGCGCTATCCGACGCCTTGATCCGCCGGGTGGCTTCCAGTCCGTCCATTTGCGGCATTTGCATGTCCATCAGAATGACGTCGTAATCACTTTTTTGAACACGGTCCAGTACTTCCAGACCGTTTTGCACCAGGTCGGCGCGATAACCGAGCTTGCTGAGTGTGTTCATGATCACGATCTGGTTCACCTTGTTGTCCTCAGCCACCAGGATCGCCATCGGGTAGCGGTCCGCGAAATCGGCGTGCAGCTTTCTTTGTGAACCATCTGCCCGCGGGACAACGTTTTTCGGCTCATGCACTTCCGGCGCGATTTTGGCCTTGATCGAAAACCGGAAAGTACTTCCCTTATTCAACTCGCTATCGACCCCGATGCTGCCGCCCATCAGTGTCGTCAACTTTT
>CBIHPQ010000387.1:0-6652 GCA_966211825.1 uncultured Dyadobacter sp.
ACTGGCGTCGGACACGGATTTGAAACCCTCAGCCACCGAACGGAACTGGCTCGCATTGGCTGCATAGCTGCCTGCCGCCGCCACGCCATGGATCGCGTAAATGTTGCCGCCGTACTGGATCAGCCAGGTGCCTACCTGAATCGTGTTGGCAGTAGCCGCGGCGGCCTGGCCTGTCTGCGATTGCTCTACCTGCTGCGACACCATCACCAGAGCCGGGTTACCGTTAATCGTTGATTTATTGTTTTCGAGCACCTTGAGGCTGTAATTTTTAACCACCGCCTGCGCTGCTTCTTCCAAAGTTTTGCCTTGCGCCAATGTGAACAGCATCATCGATTTACCGTCTTTGGCGGCCATCTGGAACTGCGCCGGCGAGTTTTCATATTGCCAGCCGCTCGGTACCGGGAACTGGAATTTCAATGAAGGATGGTAAAACTGGTTGTTCTCCACAAAGCCCTGCTGCGGATCGTTGCCATATATTACACCGTCTATTTTGCGCAGGTAAGTATCCCGGTTCACATTGTATTTGCCCGGATGCTCCGTCTGATATTGTGTTGCCAGTTTGCCAACCTTCGTCATCCGATCGCCCGGGTCGGGGTGCGTCGACTGGAATGTCGGGATCGATTGTCCCGCTTTCTCGCTGATCCTTTTCAGTGTACCAAAAAAATCGGCCATCTCTTTGGCGTCGTAACCGATCTTGCTCGAATATTCTACCCCGATTTTGTCGGATTCCGTTTCATGGTCGCGGCTGTAACTCAAAAAGAGTAAACCCAATGCCTGCTGCGCCTCCTCGCCCATCGCGCGCACCTGCGGGGAAAGCACCATACCGGCCGCCAAACCAACCTGCCCCAGTATCTGCGAAGTTTGCTGGCGCGCCGAGTGACGGGCCGTCACGTGCCCGATCTCGTGGCCCAATACCCCGGCGAATTCAGCTTCATTATTAAAATGCGCCATAATCCCCCGTGTAAAGTATACGTAACCACCAGGCACGGCAAATGCGTTGACTACCGGCGAGTCGACGATAAAGAATTTGTAAGGCAAATCTGGCCGGTGCGAAATCTTCGCCATGGCCATACCTTTTTCGTTGATGAAGGATTGCAGATTCTTATCGTCGTAAATGCCCATTGTAGCCACAATAGATGGGTGCGATTCGGCCCCGAGCGCGATCTCTTTTTCTTGCGACATAAAGATGATCTCTTTCTTGCCCGTCACCGGATTTTTAGAACAACCTGCCAGCACACCAGCTGCCAGAAGTCCGGACAGGATGCGGAATGAGTATTTCATTTTCATAAACTTTGAAAAATGACTTGAATGAAGGAGTTGGTCAAAATTAAACTTTGTCCTGAATTTAATGAAAGAATCATGCCAATTAGTGCATTGACTTTCTCTCCAAACGCCCTGCCGCGGACCGTCATCCAAAAATATTTTTCTTTGGCCCGGCTTATTACCTAAATTACGTCTTCGTCCACAAAACCGGGATTCCACCGGAAAGGATCGAAAGTTTATGACGAACAAACCTGACCCAGCCTGCATGCCGCATTTTTTACAGCACTATGAGTTTTAAAAAAATTACATACAGCGCACTTCCTTCCTGGCTGGCCCGCATGGATTTCCTGGGGCTTTTCGAGAAAGATCCATTCGGCAATTACCTGGTTATTAAAAGGTTACTCATATTTATATTGGGCTGGTTTAGCTATTATCGTTATACGGCCGTCAACAAAATCCGCATCACCGGCACCGAAAACCTGATTGACCTGCCCGACCAGGGTGTGCTTTTCCTGTCGAACCACCAGACCTATTTTGCCGACGTCATCGCATTTTTCCACATTTTCTGCGCCGTCAAATGGGGCTATAAAGACACCATGTCCCCACCATTTTATCTGCTTTCGCCCAGGGCGAGGATGTACTACGTGGCCGCGGCCGAAACCATGAAAGGTGGATTTCTACCCAAAGTGTTTAGTATGGGTGGCGCCATCACCATCGAACGGTCGTGGCGGGCCAATGGCGAGGACGTGAAACGCCAGCTCGACACCTCCGCCCAGGACCGGATCGGGATGGGCTTGCAGCATGGCTGGGTAGTGAGTTTTCCGCAGGGAACCACCAAACCGTATGCCCCTGTACGCAAAGGCACCGCGCATTTGATCAACGACCAACAGCCTATTGTAATCCCTGTCGTCATCAACGGGTTCAGACGTGCGTTTGATAAAAAAGGATTGCGTTTTAAAAAGCGTAATACCAAACTGACCGTGCAGTTCAAACCGCCGATGCATTTCGCCCCCGGCGAGTCGGTCGAAGAAATGGTTGCCCGTGTTACCCGTGCGATCGAGCAAGAGGCGCCGCGCGACGCCGCGCCGGGCGACGGTTCGCCGGGCGACGCTTCACAACAGCCGGAAATATAGCATGGTATGCTTTTTTCCAAACCAGGTTTTATGGAAAAAAAAGTATTGATTACCGGCGGAACCGGCCTTATCGGCAAGCGGCTGACGCAAATGTTGCTCAACAAGGGCTATGAAGTCGCATTCCTGAGCCGCAAAAAAGCCAGTATCCCTTCCGTTCAGGTTTTTGAATGGGATATTAGTAAAGGTTATGTCGAAGAAGGTGCGCTCGACAACCTGCATTTCCTCGTGCATCTGGCCGGTACCAACGTAGGCGAAGGCCGCTGGACGGAAGAACGCAAAAAATCCATCCTCGGAAGCCGCACCGATTCCATCCGCCTCATCGCCCGAAAACTCGCTGAAAGGCCTGATAAACCGGTAGCATTTGCGTCGGCGTCGGGCATTAGCTATTACGGCCAGGATACCGGTGATCAGAGAAACACCGAAACAACGCCCCATGGCAACGATTTTCTCTCGCATGTAAGCATCGAGTGGGAAAAGGCAGCCGACGAAGTTGCCGCATTGGGCATCCCCAAAATGGCATTGCCCGCGCGCTTTGCCGTAGGCGCACCGCTGGGCTCGGGAAAACAGTGGATTTCATGGATCCACCTCGACGACATGTGCGAAATGTACATTGAAGCGCTCGAAAACGATAACTGGCAAGGCGCATACAACGCAGTAGCCGCACCGCCGGTAACCAACGAACAGCTCACAAAGGAGATCTGCAAAGTCCTCAGCCGCCCGCAATGGTTCCCCAATGTGCCCGCATTCGCATTGAAATTAGTTTTCGGAGAAATGGCGGCTGTTGTTTTGGGGGGAAATTATGTGGTGAATGAAAGGATTGAAAAGGAAACTGATTTTCAATACCGGTATGGGCATCTGGAAGGTGCTCTGAGAGCAGAGCTTACTTGACGATCGGTCACCTTTCCTCCTCTTCCTCCTCCCCCTCCAACTCTTCTTCTTCGATCGTCAGAACCTGCACGGTACCGAGCCATTTTTCCCGCTGCACTTGTGCCTTAAAATCATCAAGGACGTTCAGTTGCACATTACCATTACTAAAAACCGACATTTGCATTCCCACAAATGCGAGCGCTTCATTCAGGCGGTCTTCCAGTGGTGAGGCGCTGAAAATGCATTCTTCCCAATACCATTCCAGCGATTCGCCGGCCACCTCCTCTACAATGGCGATGTAATCTTCGATCGTGTAACCCACAAACGGCTTGCCGAAGCGCACCCATAGCAATCGCATTACATCGTCCAGCGACTGGGCGTGATTGGTTTTCTTTCTTAAAAACAGATCGAGGATCAATGCCACGAGCGCACCTTTGTGGTAAACTGACACTTTACGGTTAGGAATGCCTTTTTCATAACCATCCAGCCATAGGTCAAAAGAGGATTCTGCCAGCGATTGTGCCGCGTGTGCGCTGCTTTCGAAATGCCGCTTCATATAAACCTGCAATTCCTTCACGTACGTTTCTTCATTGAAAACACCCGATCGTCTCAGGAAAACGTCGCCATAATAAGTGGTACAGCCCTCGGCGACGAAGCAGGTTTGGAAGTAATTTTCTTTGGTAAAATCATAAGGCAAAAGCTCCGCGGGGCGAATGCGGATGATGTTCCAGGCATGGAAAAGCTCATGCGAGCTCACACCCAGGAGATCGGAATACAGGCCTTCGCCTTCATCGTCGGGCCCGAGCACGATCATCGTGGAGTTCTGATGCTCGACGCCGTGATAGAATGCGTTCGGTAAAATCAGGTTCAGGAAATGGTAATCGCTCTCCGGGAATTCCTGCATCATCGCAATTTGCTCCCTTGAAAACCGGCGAAAATCGCGTTCGATGCGTCGCCAGTTGGGTTTCAGGTTACCGTGCATCCAGATCTTGAACTGAATGCCGCGAACGTCGTACTCACATTTCTGCAAACTTTCCGAAGCCAGCATCGGACTGTCCACCAGTTGGTAAAAATCCTTTGCCGATAGTACATTCTTCCCGGCCGATGGCAATCCGCAGGCAATCTGGTAACCTTCCGGCAAATCCAGCTCGACGCGGTACGGCTCGGTGATCCGGCCCTCGGTGTACATGCAGAAGTTGATGAAATTGAGATACCACAATTCTTCATCTACATAGCTGCTACCCGCATTTTGAATGGACGCGTAGTACCTGTAATGGATGCGGACCTCGTTTTCACCCGCTGTTCCAACCCGCCAGCGGTCTTTGGTTACCTTATTCAGGGGCAGTTTGTGACCGGCAGCTGATATTGCTTCAATAAATTGAATATTTTTGGCAAAGTTTTGAAGCTCGTACCGCCCGGGCCGCCAAGCAGGCAGCTGGATTTCGATCTGTTCGCTACTGATTTCGGGGATGGTGTAAGTAATGTCAAGAAAACGTGACTGTGGGTCAGGAACCGAAATGTGATAGAGCATAGACGAAACGCGTGGTGTTAAGAGGAGCCGGAAGCGCAGTTAAGGCAGACAAAAATCAAATAGTCCTACGTTACCAGTTACAACATTATAAAATAAACGATTTTAAGATGAAAAGTAAAATCCTCCTGCCAATCCTGTTTCTCCTGGCGGTTTTGATCAGCCCTTCACTGATGGCCCAAGACGAATATTACCGCCCCGATTCGCTTCGGAAGGACCAGCCGGAAAGAAAGGAAATTCCTCCCGTCGAAAGAAACCCGCAGGACCAGAAGCCCGTTCTGGCAGAGAAGAAGAAACTGGACGATTTTAAGAACAGGAAGTTTATCGACCGTATCCGGTTGGGCGGAAGCTTCGGATTGAGCCTCGGAACGCTCACCAATATTAATGTGTCGCCCATGGCAGGTTATGAGCTGACGGAAAATCTCGTAGGGGGCGTCGGCGTGACGGCTATGTATTTCAAATCCAAATGGGCGGGAGTGGATGCGCTTTACTATGGCGGCCGGGCTTTTCTGATGTACTCATTCATTCCCGAATTTCATGCCATTGCCGAAGTGGAAGCATTGAATGTCGAAGCAGATACTTTCAAAAAGTACGATGCCCGGAAGTGGATTACTTCGCCGATGCTGGGGCTCGGGTACAGCCAGCCGATCGGCGGCCGCTTCATCAAGGCACTTCACCTTCAGGCATTATATAATTTTAATTACGACAATCAGGTGGACGATTATGGAAATAATGTCAACCCCAACGGACTTTTCCTGGGCCAGCCGATCGTCATCCGTCTGACTTTCCTTTAAACGCAATTCCACCGCGTTGGAAATGCGGCAAGTTTGCAGGCGCAGTTTTTTGGTCTTCATTTGAACTAACCATTCGGATGAAGACTTTTTATTCAATATCAACATCAATTATGGAAAACCCCGTATTAATCTTCGGCGCCGGCGACCTCGGTATGCAGGCCCTCGATATTTTCAGAAGAAATAATGTACTCGTCTACGGCTTCCTCGACGACCATGCGGAGCTACATGGCAAGGAGTTTGGCGAAGTGACCGTGCTCGGCAATACCGACGATACCAGCTACCTTAATATTATAGGTTCCAAATGCGAAGCATTCATCGCCATCGGCGAGCGCTCTGTGCGCGAGCGGCTCGTGGAAACGCTGGTCGACGACCAGAAGAACATGCCCGTGAATGCCGTTCACGACACGGCGGTGATTTCAGGCATGGCGGCGATCGGGCATGGTAACCTCGTTGCAGCCCGGGCGACGATCGGTGCACGCTCGGTGATCGGGCACCATTGCCTGGTCCAGACGGGCGCTATCATCGACACCTCGGCCATTGTAGGCGACTTCGTGACCATAGGCGCAGGTGCAGTTATTAACGACCGTGTGAAGCTGGCCGACGGCGTGTTCGTCGGCTCCGGGGCGGTGATCGTGGCGGGGATCGAGGTAGGCAAGAATGCGCGGATCGGCGCGGGATCGGTGGTGGTCGAGAATGTACCGGCAGGTGCTACCTATTTTGGCAATCCGGCCAGGAAAATCTGATAGTGCAGAACATTAACGCCGGGAAGGCAACAATTTTCCGGCCCAATGTTTTTTATTAAACTGAAACACATTACCTTTGCACTCCTTTTGACAGAAAAAGTGAAAGAGCTAAGTAAATACAACATAGACATTTACGGTTTGGAAGACAAACAGTATGACTATGATATGGAATCCGACGACGCTTTTTTTGAGGAAATGGAGCAGGATCTGATAGAGCACGGGCACTTCAAAACGCACGTTGTTATAAACAAATCGGCGACGATGATACAGCTTCGTTTTAACAAAAAAGGAAGCGTAAACCAGAATTGTGACCCCACCCACGAA
>CBIHPQ010000388.1:0-6610 GCA_966211825.1 uncultured Dyadobacter sp.
CCCGGCATTGCCGAATGCCGACGATGGCAGGCGGTAACCCAGCGAAAGGTTTTGCAAACGCAGGAAATCCGCCTTCTCGGCATTCGTAGAAACCGGGAACGACGATCCGCTCGAAAGCTGGTCGTTGTAAACCAGACGCGGAATGTCGGTAATATCGCCCGGCTTTTGCCAGCGTTGCAGGATCTCGGTGGAGTTGTTGTAGGCGCGCTGGTCGAGGAGCGTCGCACGGGTGCCGTTCATTACGTAGTTGCCGCCCGAATAGGTCAGGTTCACCGAAGCATCGAATGCGCCGTATCTGAAATTGTTGGAAAAACCGCCGTACCATTTCGGAAGCGCATTGCCAACGAGGTAGTAGTCGGCACCGGTAATGGCCGACGCCTTACTGCCGTCCAGGTAAGTCCAGTTGCTTTCTCCCGGTCCTACCACCTGGCTGTACTGCACCTTTTCGCCTTTGGCATTAACAAAAATGCGGCGCCCGTTCTCCGGGTTTACGCCCGCCGTTTTGGCCCCGTACAAGCTTCCTACCGAATGCCCCACCCGGGTCACATTGGTAGTTTCATAGGCCACGTGTGTCGTACCTACAATGTCGGTATTGCCGTCCGAGAGCGCGGTTACCTTGTTTTGCAGCCGGGTAAAGTTCACCGATGCATTCCAGGAAAACTCGCCCGACCGGACGATGCTGCCCGAAACACCCAGTTCAATGCCCCGGTTATACATCGAGCCTACGTTGCGCAGAATGGAGTTCCCCGGGATACCTTTCGAAATAGCCTGCGGAGCGCTCAGGATAAGGCCGTCCACATTATTATCAAAATAGGTAATGTCGACCTGCACGCGATCGTCGAACAGCCCGAGATCTGCTCCGAAGTTGGTCTGGCGGCTCGTTTCCCAGCCCAGGTCGGAGTTACCAGCCTGCGAAATAGCCCAGGTAGGCGCGTTTCCGTAAAGGCCGCCGCTATACAGTTCCAGTGAGCCGAATGCATTGCTGATATTGCCGTTACCCACACGTCCCCAACTCGCCCGCAGCTTCACCGCGTTCAGTACACGGGCAAGGTTCGAGTTTTTGTAAAATTCCTCTTCCGACAATGCCCAGCCGCCCGAGATACCACCGAAGTTGCCGTACTTTTTATCCAGCCCCAATGCCGAGTTGCCGTCGCGCCGGAAATTGACCGTTACGAAATATTTTTTGGCCAGATCATAGCTCACCCGCGAAAAATACGAGAGGTAGGCGCGTTCGTCCAGTTCGTTGCCCGATGCCGTAATGGAGCCCCAGTTGCCCTGGTAGTTTTCAAAAAACGGGTCGGCCCCCTGCGAACGCGATGCGCCCCAGGCCGAATTGTTGAACTTCTGCACATCGTACCCCGCCAGCACCGACACCGAATGCTTGCCGAAGGTCGGCGTGAAGGTCAATGTGTTCGTCCAGTTCCAGTTGTCACGCAGCGCCGACACATTCAGGGCGCTGCCCTTGGTAGAGTAGCCATTGCCCTGCAAGGCGCTGTCGAAGGTTTTGGTCTCCGTTCTGAGCCGGTCTATCGCGTAGCTCGTGCGGAATTCGAGGTTTTTCAGGATTTTCGCTGTGGCCGCAAAGCTGCCGATAATGCGGTCGTTGGAGGAAGTGTAATGGTTTTTGTCCAGCTGGGCCACCGGGTTACCCCAGTTGCTCACCACCTGGTTATTACCCATGCCGATGGTGTTGGGGCTTGCGGTACTGATGTTGTAGGAGCCGTCCGGATTGTAGGCGGTCACATTCGGGGGCAATGCGATGGCCAGGCGTGCGAGGCCCACCAGGAAAAAATTGGATCCCGGCAGCGATCCGGCGTAAGGCGACGCATTACTGGTGGTGTTATACGACACGCTCCCGTTCAGTTTAAGCCACCGGTTCACCTCCTGATCGATATTGAACCGGGCCGACTTGCGATCGAACTCATTGGCTTTCAGGAAACCGTTCTGCTTGCTGTAATTAGCCGAAAAATAATAGGTAGTGCTCTGTGTGCCGCCCGAAACGCTCAGGTTATGGTTTTGAGAAACGCCCGTGCGGTAGATGTAATCGTACCAGCGCGTGTCCACAGGCGTGCCGTCGGGGTTCAGGTTTTGGAAAAACAGTGCGGAAGGCACCTTATCGTTGTTCTCGTTCCCTCCGAGGATCTTCGCGTTCAGCACCGCTTCATTCTTGATCGCAATGTACTGTTCCGCATTCAGCAGCTTGGGCAGCCGCGTCACTTGCGACACGCCCGCCCAGGATTCCAGGTTGATCCGCGGTTTTCCCGTCTTGCCGCGTTTGGTCGTAATCAGGAGCACGCCCGCTGCCGCGCGGGAGCCGTAAATGGATGTCGACGCAGCGTCTTTCAGCACGTCAATCGATTCGATATCGGCCGGGTTAATGTCGCCCAGGGGATTGTTCGGCACCGCGGTACTGGTAGAGACATTACCGGTGTTAATGGGTATACCGTCCACCACGACGAGCGGATACGAACTCAGCGAAATGGAGTTCACACCCCGGATGCGGATCACCGGCGGGTTGTTCAGTACCCCGTTCGGCTGCGCAATGCTCACGCCCGCCGCACGCCCCTGCAAGGCCTGGTCGAAACTTTGTACCGGCTGCTCCTTAATGGACTCACCTTTGAGCCTTACCGCGGAGCCGGTAAACTCGGCCTTCGTCTGCGTGCCGTAGCCGACAACCACCAACTCGCTCAGCTGACGCGTATCCGCGCTCAATGCCAGGGAAAGCTGCGTTTGCCCGCCTACTTCCTTTTCAATGGTCGCATAGCCGATGAACGAAACCACCAGCGTGGCACCGTCGGGCGCTACGAGCTGGTATTTGCCATCCTGGTCGGTAATAGTGCCGTTGGACGAGCCCTTAATAATCACCGACACCCCCGGCAAGGGCTGGCCGGAATCCTTATCGCGGATCACGCCGGAAACCGGCTTGTCGGCATGCACCAGCGCAGCGTCCCGCGAGCGGGAAGCAAACGTTTGTTCCGGCGTGGCCAGGCCAAGCAGCAATGCCGCCAGCGCCACACAGGCTAAACTACCGGGATAGTCTATACGCAAATTAGTTAAGTAAGGTTTTATCATGTGAATCTTGGTTAGAATATATTTTGGAGTGAAAAATGGGGCATAAAAAGGCAACCCTGCTGCGTGCAGGGTGCCAGGTCACAGGAGTCGGAAGTCAGAAAGAGCAGGTGATCAGTGCTCGCCGTAGCGCTTCTCTCCCGCCGCGACGGCCAGCGTCAGCTTGTTCTGCTTCGGAGGAAGCGGGCAGGTGGCATAGGGCGAGAATGCACAGGGCGGGTTAATGGCCTTGTTGAAATCCAGCCAGGCAGTGCCGTCGGATTCGAGGGTCGAGTACAGAAAGCGGCCTGAGCCGTAAGTATCGTGTTTGTTGGTCTGGTCGGCGAAGATGATGAACAGGTTTTCGGGCTTGCCCACGACGTCGAGGTTATATTCTTTTCCATCGACATTGAAAACGAGCTTGCCGGGTGACACCTGGTCTTCGGTTCGGCCTGTAATGTCGGTTATGGCCACCTTACGGCCTTTGGTAGGCACAAATTGCGCCTTCACCCGCCATTTTTCCTGCACCGGATAGCGCTCGATGCCGGTAAATCCTTTCAGATATTCACTTTCCAGGTCGCGGAGGCGGATCGCATACTTCTCGCCCCGTTTGATCACAAACCAGCGGAGCAAGCCGTGGCGGAGCGTTACGGGTTTGCCGTCCGGAAATATATCCAGCTCGGTCACCGGCTGTTCGCCACTGAAAATCTGGGCATCGGGCTTCGCTTTCAGGCTGATATGGCCCTTATCCAAAATAATCTCACCCAGGAAAGGGCGGCTCTTGTCGTTGGGAAAAATAAGCGCATTCTCTGATGAGCCGCCGAAGGTATTACTACCCTCTTCGAGCCAGTATAGGCCCGCCAGGTTCAGCCAGCCCGATTCGGCTTTCAGGCTTTCGACCCGCTTTTCGTGCCATTGCCGGATCTCGTCCTCGTAAGCGTTGTCATTGAATGTAAATGCGGCCAGCAAAAGCGTAACCACCAGCCCGGGAAAGTAATAGAAGTGCCTTTTCATGACATTGGTTTTGTTAAAGTAAGTAGAGACACTGCCCACCGGGGCAGCGCTGTAAACAAGTCATTTAATGGTGGCTGGTTCACAAATATATAAAAACCTATTTAATCTATTAGTTTAATAGTCATTATTTATTCTAATCCCGGAAAGGGCCCCACCGCGGAAATGTACCGCTTATGCTAACGTTGCTGCCTGACGATGCTCAACCGCACGCCGCCCAGCTCGGTCACCACGCGGACGCATTGCCCGTTCCGGTAATTGTAAATGCTCTGCTTGCCATTGGGTAGGTCCACATAATAGGTTCCTTCCTCGCGCCGGGTAACGCGGCACATGGCGCCGAACTTCTCCGAATACACGGCCTGGACGCGGGTCGGCTCCTGGTAATACACGCGTTCCAGCACCCGCACCGATCCGATCGTATGCCCCGCCATGATCACGTCGAACGTCGCGTCCTGCGCCAGGGCGGGCGTGAATGCATTGAGCAATAACACGCACGCGGTCAGCAGCCCTCTCATTTCGACAATTCGCTGCGTTCGTCCTTCGATTTGAACAGCGGGTAACCCAGCTGCACATACCACGGTTCTTCATGATAGTCTTCCAGCCCGATGTGATCCGAAAACTTCCGTGTTATTTTGGCAGTACCAAACAGCATGTCCCAGATAAAGAACATGTTACCGTAGTTTCCATTGATAACGCCAATTCCGTCGGCGTCGGTTGCAGCGTGGTGTGCATGGTGTGTGGCAGGGGTTGAAATGGTCCTTTCGAGCAGCCACATCAGCGGGTGCAGCCATCTAACTGCATACAGCGGCTTGTCCCAGCGCACGCTGGAATGCGACGATATGCCGATCAGTGCTTTGAAGAAATAACCCATGAGGAATGCCTGGCCGAACCCCAGGAAAATGAGGATGGTGGATACTATGCGCGGCGGGAACAGCAGCAGGTATACCCACGAGTTACGCCCCGTAAGGAACACGCTCATTTCGGGCGCACTGTGGTGCACTCGATGCCCCTTCCACAGCCAGGTGTACGTATGCGCGGCGCGATGCCACCAGTACTGGGTAAAGTCTTCGAGCAATGCCGTAATGAGTACCCCCGCCCAAAGCGGAACTCCCTCGAATACGTTATAATAATCGGCAAAAAAGTAGTTGAGCACGTAGGCCGAAAGCAGAAAACTCAGCGGGCGGGTGATGGTACTCGAAAGGAGTAATCCGGCCAAATTGATGTACCACTCGTTTTTCGACCATTTTTCACTTTTGTAAAGGCCGGTAACCGCTTCGGCGATGCTGATGACGGCGAACAGTATGAGTATCTCTTAATAAATATGGCTGTCTGTGAATTTCATGTTGCAAGAAAGTCTGGGCCGCTCCGCAGGAAGCGACGATGGGATGGGAAAAAACATGGAGAATGTCCCGCGCAGGAATGCGGCAAGACCGGGAAGACTTTACTGGCAACAACAACAGAAAGCCCTGACAGACCTCAGGTACACAACGCCGGAACGGCGGAAAATAGGAAAGTGTGATTTAACCGAACGCATATCCGATGACATTGAATTAGAACGTGGCTTCGGGTGGTTCTCAGCTCGATTAGTTGAATGCTTTTGACAAAAATAATGCATTGGAACTATACTATCCAAGCATTTTGACAAAAAAACTACTTAAAGTCTATGGATTTAATAGATTTATTCCTTCTGTGAGGCGTTCTGTATACTCCCAGAGTTCTCTCGCGAGGGCTCTGCTGCCCGCTTTGGCGGATTTCCGGGCCGGGCGGCCATTGAAAAAATACTGGCCGGTTGCCCCGGACAGCGCGTCGGAGGTAGCTACTTCCACAATCGTGGCGGCGGCCTGTTCGGGCGTGCGCAGGAATGAGCGGAACAGCTTCATAAACAAGGCCGTAATGCCGTCACCGTCGCCCGCGAAGTTGCTGGAAACGGTGCCCGGGTGCACGGCATTGGAGGTGATGCCATAAGTAGCCAGCTGCTCGGCGAGTTCGTTGGAAAACAGGATATTGGCCAGCTTGGAGCGTGCATAGACGATCAGGTCCTGGTAGCGCGGCGGATCGGCGAGCGTGCGGGTAGCATAGCCCCACGCAAAGAAATGCGCCCCGGAAGCCAGGCTGACGACGCGGGCATTCCCGCCCGCTTTCAGCAGCGGTATGAGTCCCGTGGTAAGTACAAACGGCCCCACATGATTGGTAGCAAACGTCAGTTCGATGCCCTCATGCGTCGTCTGCCGGTGCTGCACGATCACGCCTGCGTTGTTGATCAGGAGGTCGATGCGCTGGTACCGCGACCGAATTTCGGCTACGGCCCGTTGCACCGAAACCACACTCGAAAGATCGCACGCGATGAACTCAGAATGGACTTTGTCCCCTATCTCCACCTGCAACTGTGCAGCCTTGCCCGCATCGCGCGCGACGAGGATAAGGTCGTAACCCAGGCCGGCCAGTTGCAGGGCGGTGGTCCGTCCGATGCCGGATGTAGGACCGGTAATAAGCGCAATTTTAGTCATTTATGAAGTGTTATAGTGGGTACAGCGACTAGTCTCCCAACCGG
>CBIHPQ010000389.1:0-6606 GCA_966211825.1 uncultured Dyadobacter sp.
GAAGTATTCTAAAAACGGTTGTCGACAACTCACACGCGAAGGGAAAATGGCAGTATGAAGTGAAAGAGCTGCCCGATCGTCCAGGCGAAATTCTATTTTGCAGATTAAAGGTTAATGAAAACTACACGGTTAAAAAGCTAATACATATCGCCAGATAGTGCTTAGCGCGCCGGTTGCGGTTCCGGCGCGTTTTTAAATTGCTTGTCTTTGCCTCCCAGTTTCCCCAAAAACAATATGACAGGAAAAATCACTTTTTTGACAAATTGCGGAATACCCAGCATATCGAATTCGGTGTGATATTTTTGAAGCAAATACGCCGAATCGAATGCACCCGGACGGCCGTTCCCGTTCTCACGTGACGATCGGTAAATTTCGCCAAGGAAATATTCTATATTATGCGGCGGCCAGATTTCGCCTGTGCAATGGAGCACAGTGTCGCCTGCGTTCCAGAAACGATGCGCAATGCCTGCCTCAAAAGTAGCCGACTCCCCTTTGTGCAAAAAATAAGGCTGTTCACCAAGTACTTCAACCCCCATTTTACCTTCAAGGATATGCAGGCTCTCGTGCTGCTGGTGATGCACATGCATAGGCGGGCCGGCGCCAGGGCTCACCTGATTTTCGACCTGAACGTATTCAACGCCATCGCGGCGTTCGCGGCCAAGAAATGTCAGCCGCTCGCCGTGGCCATTGTCGATCGTAACGGGGTACACCTTTTCCATAACTGAAATTTCCATATTCTGTTCGAATTTGTTTGTCAGAAAACTGCGGTTTTGTATTTTTGGACAACGACCTAAAATTAATGCGATTTAGGACATTGACCAAATTATCATGAATGCTACCCAGGAAAAAGTTATTAAACGGGCATTGGAGCTCTTCAATCTAAAAGGCATCGAGTACGTAGGCATGCGCGAACTGGCGGCCGACCTGGGCATGCGCATCGGCAACCTTACCTACTATTTCCCGACGAAGGATGATCTGGTTTTCAGCATCAGTCAGGCATACACAGAGTCCAATTCGAAGATTCACAATGATTGGCCTGTGAAAAGTTTGTATGATTTTCTTTATAAAAACAAACTGCTGTTTGAAAACGGCTTGAAATACCAATGCCTGTTACTGAGCATGGTACATTTGATGGAACAGAACACGCGTATTGCAGCCAACTATCAGGGTAATGTAATACAGAACCGAATGTCCAGGCTGATCCGGGATATTGAGATTTTGGAAGAGAATAAATACCTGAAATTCAGCTGTGAGGATGATCGATTACTGATCATTTCCAGCAACAGCCTCCAAAGCCGTTTTTGGCTCTCGGAAGCAGTGCTCACAGAATCACGGCAAAATCTGGCGGCGCAGCTGACGCATTATTTAAGGATGAAAGCGCATTTGTTTCGGCCTTATGCAACTAAGAAGGGGATTGGGGAAATTGATCGGTTCATCAACGAATTGAGCGCATAAGCGCCGTCTCATTCGCCGGGTTCGAGCTTTTTGACTGTTTTTTCGCTCAACATGGTCTTCGCATTTGCAGCGGTCACAACTTTTTTGCCTGTCTGGGCTTCAAGCTCGTCCAAGGCCACCTTTGCAACATTGCCACCTTGCCTGGCTACTGTTTTACTATGTTCAAATCCTTCCGGATTTACTGCCTGTGATATGTCCTTGGTAGATGCTTCGGCGAGCATGTTCAGAATGAGCTCGGTGTTGGTCATATTGTCTCGCAGGTTCTCTTTCCTGAGACCTTTCAGCGTTTTGTATTCTTTGGTTGTTCGCCCGGCCCAGGTCTTGGTGATAATGTCAGTAAGTACCGCGAACTGCATTCCTTCCCGCACGCCCCTGCTTTTCCATTCGTCAGTCAGTTCCTTACGAATTTCGATACTTTTCAGACGCTGATTGATCCAGCTTTCAGAATACCCCAAGTTCAGATATTGTTCCAAGGCACGATCGATAGTGATTTCCGGATCGTGCAGTTCATCCAGGCGTTCAGAAGCGATCTGCGCCAGCCACAATTTAAATGGCTCCGCTTTGGGGGAGGGAATGGATTGAATGAGGCGGAAAATTTGCTCAACATCGGCAACGTCCGTCAAACGAAGCTTACCGTCCTCGGCGCGCATTTTCAACTGTCCGATAAAATCGGACAGTTGGCTGCCCTCCCTTTTTAGTTTGCTTTTTAGATCATTCCAGTACTTTCTTGGCCTGTCGTTTCCCGTCAGGACTTCGATCACGTCAATTACCGAAATAAACCATTTCTCTTGCTCATCATCCCAAACTGTCCTCACCTTTCTATCTTCAAAAACTTGTATCGCATCTTGCTTTGTCATAGTATATGGAGGTTATTGGTTGAGCTATCAATATGCGTAAAATATTTAATTTGCCCCAATCACATTCCCAGAAAACAAGCAAAAAGCCCGTCACGATTACCATCGCAACGGGCCTGATTATCAAAAGGAATTTCCTCCATCCTCCCCTTCCTCCCTTTCCTCCAAAAAAACTATCGTCTCCCTTCAATCCACTTCCGCGCATTTACAAATGCTTCCATCCACGGAGAAACTTCGTCCTTCCGGCCCTCAGGATAATTTGCCCAGTGCCATTGGAAAAGTGATCTTTCGATGTGCGGCATGGTTACCAGGTGTCGACCGGTGTTATCGCAAAGGATAGCGGTGTTGTAATCCGAGCCATTCGGGTTGGCAGGATAAGTCTCATAGCCATATTTGGAAACAATATTGTATTGATTCTCAGACAATGGCAACTGAAAACGACCTTCCCCGTGCGACACCCATACGCCGAGCGTGCTACCCGCCAGCGAAGAAAGCATCACGGAATTGTTAGGCTGAACAGTCATGGAAGTGAAAATGCTTTCGTGCTTATGGCTCGCGTTGTGCAACATTTTCGGTTTTTCTTCGTGATCCGGGTTGATGAGGCCGAGCTCGACGAAGAGCTGGCAACCGTTACAAATACCGACGGAAAGCGTATCCTCGCGTTTGAAAAAGTTTTCTAGCGCAATTTTGGCCTTTTCATTGTACAAAAATGCACCGGCCCAGCCTTTGGCAGAGCCCAAGACGTCAGAGTTCGAGAAACCGCCGACGGCACCGATGAACTGGATATCTTCCAGGGTCTCGCGGCCGGAAATGAGGTCGGTCATATGGACGTCCTTTACGTCAAAACCGGCCAGATACATGGCATTTGCCAGCTCGCGTTCGGAGTTGCTGCCCTTTTCGCGGAGTACCGCGGCTTTCGGACGTGGTTTTGAAGCGTCGATCACAGGCTTTTTACCGTCAAACTGCGCGGGGAATTTGTAGCGCAATACGTGGTGCTTGTAATTATCGAAACGCTCTTTCGCGAGGCCGCCGCCTGTTTGTTTTTGATCCAACAAATAAGATGTTTTAAACCAAACATCACGCAGGTGATCAATATCGAAATCCCATTTGCCTGTTTCGTCTTTCACAGTCAGCGTGGAAGCAAGGTTCACGGTACCGATTTTGTGAAATGCGACTCCGCTTTCCGAAAGCACGGCTTCGGCCGATTCGTCGGCCTGGAATACGATACCAATGTTTTCAGCGAACAATTTCTCTATAATATCCTGATCGCCAAGCGCAGACAAATCGATGGAAGCTCCCAAATCGCGGTCGGCGAAACACATTTCCAGCAACGTAGTGATCAAACCACCGCTGCCGATATCGTGACCCGCCTGGATTTTGCCGGCTTTGATCAACTGCTGGATTGCATTGAATGTCGCCTTGAACTGCGCCGCATCCTGAATATCAGGCGTTTCAGAACCGATCTTATTCAGGATTTGTGCGAATGACGAGCCACCGAGTTTGAAACGGTCACCCGATAGGTTGATATAATAAATAGAACCGCCCGATTTTTTCAATACCGGCTCTACCACTGCAGTAATGTCATCGCAATGCGCGCCGGCCGAAATAATGACAGTACCAGGCGCGATGACATCGCCGTCTTTATATTTCTGCTTCATCGACAGGGAATCTTTTCCTGTCGGGATGTTGATACCGAGGCTGACCGCGAAATCGGAACAGGCTTGTACGGCTTTGTACAAACGCGCGTCCTCGCCTTCATTTTTACAAGCCCACATCCAGTTGGCTGAAAGTGAAACTGTTGCCAGTCCGTCTTTCAATGGAGCCCAAACGATGTTGGAAAGTGCTTCGGCTACCGCATTGCGGCTACCGGCCGCCGGATCGATCAGCGCGGAAAGTGGCGCGTGGCCGATGGAAGTTGCGATACCGTCCTTGCCCTGGAAGTCAAGGGCCATTACACCCACATTGTTCAATGGCAATTGCAGCGGGCCCGCAGTTTGCTGCTTCGCAACGTGTCCGCCCACGCAACGGTCCACTTTGTTCGTCAGCCAATCTTTGGAGGCTACCGCTTCGAGTTGGAGCATTTGTTCCAGGTACTCGTGCAGTTTTTCGCTCTCATATTGCACCGGTTCATAGCTGCGCTCAACCGATTTGTCGCGCATGTAAGTCTTTGGCGAGCTGCCAAACATTTCGTCCATTGCCAAATCCATCGGCTTAGCGCCGGTGGTCGACGATTCGAATGTGAAGCGATGGTCACCTGTCACCTCTCCTACCGTATACATCGGCGCGCGTTCGCGGTCGGCGATGCGTTGGAGGAAATCAATATCGTCCTGGCTGATCACGAGGCCCATTCTTTCCTGGGATTCGTTGCCGATGATTTCCTTTGCCGAAAGCGTCGGGTCTCCTACCGGCAGTTTGTCGAGGTCGATTTTACCGCCTGTTTCTTCTACGAGTTCAGATAAGCAGTTCAAATGTCCGCCTGCTCCGTGGTCGTGGATGGAAACAATGGTGTTATTACCGCTTTCCACCATCCCGCGTACTGCATTGGCTACACGCTTCTGCATTTCGGGGTTAGAGCGCTGGATGGCATTTAATTCAATTCCTGAACCAAATGCGCCCGTATCGGCGGAAGAAACGGCTGCGCCGCCCATCCCGATCCGGTAGTTCTCACCCCCCATTACCACCACTTTATCGCCGGTGGAAGGCGTATGTTTTTTGGCCTGTTCAGCTTTACCGTACCCGATACCGCCAGCCTGCATAATCACTTTATCATAACCCAGCTTGCGACCGTCTTCCTCATGCTCGAATGTAAGCACCGAGCCTACGATCAGCGGTTGCCCGAATTTGTTACCAAAATCGGTAGCACCATTTGAAGCTTTGATCAAGATATCCATCGGCGTCTGATAGAGCCATTTGCGCTCTTCCACGCCTTTTTCCCATGGACGATTCTCCTCCAAACGTGAGAGCGCGGTCATATATACAGCCGTCCCTGCCAATGGAATAGAGCCCTGCCCGCCTGCGAGTCGGTCGCGGATCTCACCGCCTGAACCCGTTGCGGCACCGTTGAACGGCTCCACGGTGGTAGGGAAGTTGTGGGTTTCCGCTTTCAATGAAAGTACGGATTCAAAATCTTTGATTTCGTAGTATTCCGGCACATCCGGGCGCTTAGGAGCGAATTGCTGCACGACCGGACCTTTGAGGAACGCGACGTTATCTTTATATGCCGAAACGATGGTATTAGGATTCGTTTCAGATGTTTTGCGGATCAGCTTGAAAAGCGAAACCGGTTGCTCCTCGCCGTCGATCACAAACACGCCATTGAATATCTTGTGACGGCAATGCTCGGAGTTCACTTGTGAAAAACCGAATACCTCGGAGTCGGTCAGTTTGCGGCCGAGCTTTTCGGCAAGACCTGTCAGGTAATCGACTTCCTCGTCGTTTAATGCAAGGCCTTCCTGCTTGTTATAGGCAGCAATATCGTCGATTTCCTGAACAGCCTCAGGTTTGATGTTAATGGTGTAAATATCCTGGTTCAGCTCGCTGTATTTCTGTGAAAGCATCGGATCGAAATCCGTGAAATCAGCGGTTACCTTCTTGAATTCCTCAATGCGAACGATGCCTTCCAGGCCCATATTCTGGGTAATTTCGACGGCATTGGTGCTCCACGGCGTGATCATGGCTGCACGTGGGCCTACGAAAAAGTCTGTGAGAACGGTCTCCTTCCGGAGTTCTGCGCCGCCGAAAAGCCAGCTTAATTTGGAAGAATCGGAGGCATCGAGCGCTCGCTCGGTTTGTAGTGCAAAGACGGTTTCGTCCCCGCCAGTGAAGAAGTAAATCATGATGTCCAATTAAGGCGCAAAGGTACGGCTTTTTTGTTTTTTAAACCAGGCAATGAATTGCCTGGTCAAAAAATCATTGGTGCGTCCGGCACTTCCGAGGCCCAGTGCCGGAGGCACGAACGATACTCCAGCCAGGGATTTAAATCCCTGAAAAAGGAATCAGACGGGCGCATGGAAAAGATATTGTTCCTGAAATTCAATGCCGTTCTTTACCAGCATGTCCAGATATTCTTCCGGGAAAGTGATTCCATAATGATGTTCTTCCTGATTTTCAATATATCTGTAAACCCGCTTGATTTCGGCCTTATTGTAAGAGAATGCACCGTAACCGACCTGCCATTCAAATCGACTTCGAAGAAAACCTGAGTCATTGAGCCATTTCGAGGATTTCGCCTTCGCCACCTTCATGACCTCTGCAACCGATTGTGCCGGTTTCAGCACAAAAAGACAATGCACATGAT
>CBIHPQ010000390.1:0-6592 GCA_966211825.1 uncultured Dyadobacter sp.
GTCCATCGTGCCCAAGAACATGCTCATTAAAGCACAAGCCTTCAAAACGATTGGTTTTATCGACGTCGGCAGCGCATTTCTGACCGGGACGCTCGCCGTTGTTCTGGCTTATCAGAATTTAAGTTTCTACTCCATCGTCTGGCGCTCGATTGCTTACAGCGTGCTCGTCTTTTTGTTCTATTTTCTCAATTCGGGGTTGAAGATCCAGTCGGGTATTTCGTTTGCCGGCATCCGGGGCGTGGCAAAATATTCGTCATACCAGTTCGCATTCAACTGTATCAACTACTTTTCCAGAAACCTGGACAATATCCTTGTCGGTAAATACATCGGTAATGCAGGGTTGGGACTTTACAATCAGGCCTACCAGCTGATGATGTACCCGGTATCCAACCTCACGCACGTGATCACTCCGGTAATCCACCCGATCCTGGCCAGGTACCAGAACAACAAGGCGGTTATTTTTCAGGAGTATATCAAAATAGTGAAAATACTGGCCATTCTCGGCCTGCCGATATCGGTATTCATCTATTTCTCCTCGCCGGAGCTCATCCATATATTCCTGGGTGAAAAGTGGATGGAAGTCGTGCCGATCCTCAGGGTGCTCAGCATATCTATCTGGGTGCAGATGATCATGTCCAGCAGCGGCTCCATTTACCAGGCAGCCGGCCGCACCGATCTCCTTTTTATTTCCGGCCTCATTTGCAGTGCCGTCATGATCGTGTCTATCCTGTTTGGTGTTTTGTATTTCAAATCACTGGAACAAACAGCCGTCCTGCTGGTTATTTCCTTTTACATCAATTTTGTGGTCAGTTTTTATGTGCTGATTAAAAATGTATTGCAACAGAGCGTTTTCAAACTGTACGCATTGCTCGCACGGCAGATCCCGTCGGTAATCGTGCTCATCCTCGCCTACCTAGCCGAAGCAAACTTGGCAAAAGACTGGACTTCCGGACCTTCCATGCTGATTATTTCGCTGGGGATCAAACTTTGCATTATGGGGCTGGTAACCGCCATCTTCAATTTTCCTCTGATTGAACCTTACGTCAAAAAGCTCAGCCACCTGAAAAGCAAGTCATGAGGAAAGATCCGAAACCTAAAATATTGTCATTCAGCCATTATGGTAAACTTTACGGGGCGAACAGGTCGCTTTTAACCCTGCTGACCGCCACCCGTGACCATATCGACTGGTGGGTAATATGCCTTGAAGACGGCGACTTTGTAAAGGAACTGGCCAATCATGGTATTGAATTCAAAATTGTCCGTTTCGCGAACGACATCCACAAAGTACCGCGGTCGCCACAGTGGTTTCACAGTATCAAGCGGTTCGCATTCAATATCGTGGTTGCATTGTACATTGCGGCATTGGTCATTAAAAAGCGGGTGGACCTGATCCATACCAACTCATCTGTCATTTTCATGGGCGCGCTTGTGGCGTTCTTTTCTGGCCGGAAGCATTTGTGGCATATCCGCGAGTTTGTCTACGAGGATTATCATCTGAAATACAACTTTGGAAAATCATCTTTCCGGTTCTGGGCCAACAAGGCAGCACGCATTATCTGTATTTCAAAAAGCATTGCCGCTAAAAGGGTTATCGAAGCCGGGGTAACCGCACCGCACGCTGTGATCTATAATGGGCTGGTCGATGCGCTGCCCGCCAACGCTTTGCACGTGCGCGCTGAAACGCCATTGGCTGGCATTGTAGGCATCATCGATCCTGCCAAGGGACAGATGACGGCCGTGAAAGCAGTAAACGGGCTCATTCAAAAAGGCACGCCGGTACAACTTGAAATTGTCGGTGAAATTGGCGATCCCGCTTATTATGAGGAAATTGCAGCATATATTAAGGAGCAGGGCATTGGCGAACACGTCAGGTTCACCGGATTTACCAAAGACATTCAAAGTATTTACCGCCGCCTCGACGTGCTGCTCATGTGCTCGCCCAATGAGGCGCTTGGGCGCGTAACGATCGAAGGTATGATGTACGGCGTTCCAGTCGTCGCATTCGATTCGGCAGGTACAAGCGAAATTGTCCGGCACGAGCAGACAGGCCTGCTCTACCGATCCGACGATCGCAGCCTGGCCGTCGAACTGGAAAGGTTACTCAATGATCATTCCCTGTACACGGGCATTGCCGAACGTGCGCGGGAACATGTTTTCCAAAATTTCACGATTACAAAATATCGCGACAACTTTGTCAGGGAAGTAGAAAGTTGCCGCAAAAATTAAGCTATGCAGTATCCCAAAATTTCGATCATCACAGTTGTCAGGAACGGTGAAAAGGACCTGGAAAGTGCCATTAAGAGTGTCGTTAATCAGTCCTACGGCAATATCGAGTACATTATCCTGGACGGCCTCTCTACCGATGGGACGCTGGACATCATCCGAAAATACGAGGACCAGATCAGCCTTTGGAAAAGTGAGGGTGACCGCGGAATATTTGACGCCATGAACAAGGGGCTCGATCTCGCAACGGGCGACTGGGCTTATTTCCTTGGCTGCGACGATGTACTCGCGTCTCCGACGATTATCGAAGAAGTGGTTGCCGAAATTAAAAACGCGGATGAGATCTATTACGGCAATACTTATCTCAAAAAAAGGAACCGGATTTACACGGGAAAAGTCAGCAAATGGAATATCCCGCTGCGCAACATTTCGCACCAGGCCATTTTCTACCCGAAATCCATTTATAAGCAAAAGAAGTATAACTTAGATTATAAATTAGCGGCTGACCACGTCTATAACGTAGAATTATACAGTCGCTACGCTGACTACTTCGTTTACATGCCCAAACTGATCTCATTGTACAATGACCTGGGTATGAGCTCCGTGAACGTTGACCAGCAGCACAAAAAAGATATAGTCGGCATTGTTTTCAATAATCTCGGCGGCGCGGTTGGTTCTTACTACTGGTTCCGCGTGAAGCTTTCGAATTTCAAAAACAGCTTGAAAGGTGGGAAATGATTTCTTCGTACGGGCAATCCTGGATAACTGGCTTTATTACGGGGCCATTTATGTTGGATTTCTATGTTTTTATCTTTTCCTGTACCGCAAAATCTACTGGGGTATCCTCGATCCGCTGCTGCTGACGGTGGTTAACCTTACCGGCGGCGCATTTTGTGTATACTTTCTTTATTCCGATCAGACCCTGAAACCCATTTACGGCTGGTCATTTATAGGCACTGAAATCGCGCTGTTTTTGGGAATAACCATTGCCTCCCTCATTCCGGTCGTGAAACTCGGGGGCAATACAAACAAAGTTGAGATCCCGACACACGGGATCAGCGAATTTGATATCTTCTGTTTTGTGATTTGTATCGCCTATGTTTTGGTTGAAGCGATCAATTTAAAGACCGTAGGGGTCGTACTCCTTAATACCGAAGAAAACCACGTTTCCGTCTATCAGGGCCATGGGATTATCCGCGCGTTCGTGTCTTCTTACCGGACGTTGGTGATTATGTCGCTCTATTACAAGATTATCTACCTCAAACAAAGGTTCAGCTTGTTCGAGCTGTTTATCTGCTTTGTACTGCTGGTCGACATTGCCACCACGGGATCAAAATCTGCCATCGTCGTCTTCTTTGTCACTTACTTCCTTATGACCTATCCGATGGTAGTCCAGGGAAGGATGAAGACGATCAAGCTGTCGTTACCGCTCATGATAGTCCTGCTGAGCTTTCCCGTCGCGATCGTGATGATCTCCGTGGGTGCCGATGCGTCTTCGGCGATTCAGCAGGTGGGCTTGCGGTTGATGGCGAGCGGGGATATTTTTCTGCTGGGCTACTACGACGACGTCATGGAAACCATTCAGGAGACCTCTTTTTTTAAGTATGCCTTCTACCCGGGTTGGGGAACGATCCTGAAAAACCTTGGTTTCGAAATTACGCCACCCGAACCGATCGGCGTGGATGTGTTTGCATTTTATACCAACCGAAGGACTTCGGGGGCAAACGGAAGATACAATTACCTCGCCTACCATTTCTTCGGACTTTGGGGCGGCATTATCTATGCATTGGTCATCGGATTGCTCGTGGGCTATTTGCGTAACATGTATAAAAACATGAACCCCTTGAACATGAATTACTACGGGTTCCTGTTTATGGTGGTGCTGCTCAGCTGCTCCACCCGACTGATCGACGATCTTTTGCTTTTTGGTAACACAAGCTTCTGGGCCCTCCTATTCCTGACAGTCTCTTACGTAGTAGCCAAACTCCTGTACATGGTGCTCCAAGTGGTCACCGGACCAAAATCGTATGCCTAATATTGTCTTTTTCATGTATAATATCTCGGCGGTCGGTGGAACAGAACGTGTAGCGTCGGTCATCATCAACGAGCTCGCAAAAAGAGATTATAATGTACATGTTTTGGGCCTTTCCGGTGATCCCGGAAAAGTTTTCTTTCCTTTCGAGCCGAATGTGAAGGTTACCAGCCTGCACATCGATGAGCTCAAAGGCGTCCTGAAAATCCTTCATTCCCAGCATAAGATCCGGCAGTTCGTCAACAGCAATCATATCGACACGTTCGTTACGGTTGAATCGATCATGTCTATTTACTCGGTACCATCGCTGACCCTGACGGGCATCCGGCATGTGGTGTGGGAACATTTCAATTTTAAAGTAAACCTCGGTATCCGCGCCAGATCCTTCGCCCGGCAACTTGCATTGTGCTTTGCCGACAAGATCGTTACGCTGACGGCCCGTGACATTGAATTCTGGGAGCAGGGCGCCTGGTACCGCAATGCGCAACTGGTGCACATTCCTAATCCGATATTCCTGGAAGAGCAGGTTTTGAATGAAAATCCATCCAAAACAGTCATTTCAGTGGGAAGGCTTACCTTTCAAAAAGGTTTTGACCTCTTGATAGACGCCTGGGCCGGGCTTTCCGCAGCGCTTCGAAAAGAGTGGAAGCTGCTCATTATAGGCGACGGTGAAGATAAACCACTTCTCGAAAAGAAAATAGAAGAGCATGGCCTGGGCGGGTCTGTTGAGCTGGTAGGTGCAACCAAGGCTGTTTTTAGCTACTTCGAAAATGCGTCCGTGTTCTGTCTGAGTTCACGTTTTGAGGGGTTGCCGATGGTACTTCTGGAAGCACTGGCGTTTCACCTTCCTATTGTTGCCTTCGATTGCGATACCGGTCCGCAAGAGGTAATCGAGAACGGGCAAAACGGCATTCTGGTGGAAGCAGAAAATGTAAACCAAATGTCACACTCGCTCGCGACCCTTATGGAAGATGACGGCCTCCGTGAGCGTATGCGAAAATACAAATCACAAAAGCTCCATGCACTCGAACTAGGCGGCATTATGGAGCAATGGAGCCGTGTATTGAAATAAAATGTCCACCGGAATTTAAAATAGCCCCCGCCCCTGAATAACCGGGATCTACGGTTAATGTTTCCAGGGCGGATCAATGCAGTAAAAAACTTACCTTTGGCATTCGGCACCATATCGTATTTAACAGGGGAAACGGTTACCAGGGAGTTGTTATTGAGATTATGAAAATACTACATGTCATCACGCTTGCTGAACTCGGCGGCGCACAGTCCGTGGTGATCAATCTGGCGAGGGAGTCCGTCAATGACGGTCATGAGGTAATGGTAGCGTCGTCGGAAGATGGGGAGCTTTGGAAAGTACTGCCCTCCGAGGTTGTACAGTGGAAGATCAACCCTTTGCAACGGTCCATCAGCTTGTCCAAAGAGCATAAGGTCGTCAACGAGCTGCGCCGACTCTACCAGATTTTCAAGCCCGATGTGATCCACCTGCATTCGTCCAAAATCGGGATTCTGGGCCGTCTTGCATTTCCCCGTAAAAAGATCGTCTACACAGTCCACGGTTTCGATTCTATCCGGGTCGCGTTCAGGAAGTTCCTGCATTTGGAGCGCCTGCTTCAGATCCGGGCCAAACACATTGTGGGGGTAAGCAAATACGACTACCAAAACCTGTTGAGCGAAGGCATCAAAAAGAACGTCTCGTACATTTATAACGGCATTACCGACTATTCAACCGATATCCCTGAGCTTCAAACCGAAAGCTATCGTCGCCTGGCAGAGTTGATCCGGTCGAAGGAGGGTTTCAAAGTCATGTGCATCGCACGGATTTCGCCGCAGAAGAAGTTTGAGCTTTTTTGTGAAGTGGCAGAATTGTTGAAAGATCACAATGTTCATTTTTTCTGGATAGGCAACAAAGACGAGATGGCCGATCTGCCGGCAAATGCCTATTGCCTGGGCGAAGCGGAGGACGCGCACCGGCTCCTCAAATACGCCGACCTCTTCATGCTTCCCTCCAATTATGAAGGTATGCCAATGTCCATCCTCGAAGCATTGTGTTACTCTGTCCCGGTGATCGCTTCCGATGTGGGCGGGATCGGAGAAGTACTTAATGGACTGAATGGCAGGGCAGTAGCAAATACCGCCCCTGAATTTGCCGACCAGATTCTGCATTATGCAAGCCACCCGGCCGAACTCGCCACAGCTAAGACCGAAGCCCGGAAATCGTATGAGCAGTATTTCACCGTGGGAGCGATGTACCGGATGTACTTATCGTTGTACAAGTCGATGGGCTAGGCATCCGCGCGGGCACATAATTACCGGTGTGGTTTA
>CBIHPQ010000391.1:0-6575 GCA_966211825.1 uncultured Dyadobacter sp.
CGTCGAAATCATAATCCTCATCGCCGGGGCCGGAGAACATGCTGCTCACCAGGTCCTGGAATTTCATACCCTGATCGAGCGACTGCTTGCCCACGAGCGAGAACTCGGCCATGCCATGCAATGCGAATTCCATCATGAAAAGCTTTTCTTCCGCATCGCCGTAAGCAGAAAGCATATCCACGAAATCGTCCAGGCCGTCGATGGTTTTCAGGCGGGCGATGTATTCACGGTCGGTCATGTCGGCGGGCATTTCCATTTCGTTGCCTGCGCCAAACCATTCCACTACTTTTGCATATGGATTGATCTTGCTCTTCTTGCTCTTTTCAGGATCCGGGAAGAAGTTCAGGAATTGTGTGCGGATGGCTTTGCCGATCAGGTTCTGGGCCACGATGACCGGTCCTTCGACTTCTCCTTCATAAACCAGCTCTACTTTCCCGCAAATGGCTGATACGACGCCGTAAAGGTCGGAAATGCGAACGTAGGTTGAAGTTTCACCATTAATCAGCGCTCTTCTCTCTGCTGTGCTCAAAAGGCTTTCATAGGCAGAAATCGTCAGACGTGCCGAAACACCACTTTTGGCATCCACATACTCGCTTTCACGTGCTTCGAACGCGATTTGCTCAATCAGCGTCTTTACGAGCTCATTCACCCGCACCAGGCCCTTCTGCTCAGCTTTTACAACGGCTTCCTGCTCGGTAATGCGCTTGCCGGTTTCAATCGTTTTCGGGTAATGCGTCACGATCTGGCTTTCAATCCGGTCTTTAAGCGGGGTAACAATGCTTCCGCGGTTGGTGTAATCTTCCGGGTTGGCGGTGAACACGAACTGAATATCGAGCGGCAGCCGAAGTTTAAAACCACGGATCTGGATATCGCCTTCCTGCAAAATATTGAACAATGCTACCTGGATCCGTGCCTGTAAATCGGGCAATTCGTTGATCACGAAAATCCCGCGGTGGGAGCGGGGGATCAAGCCGAAATGGATCACGCGCTCGTCGGAATAAGGCAATTTCAACGTGGCCGCCTTGATAGGGTCCACGTCGCCGATCAAATCCGCTACCGACACGTCCGGCGTTGCCAGTTTTTCGGTATAGCGGTCGTCGCGGTGCAACCACGAAATTTCCAGGTTGTCGCCATGTTCTTCCAGCGCATCCTTGGCATAGCGTGAAAGCGGAGCCAGCGGATCGTCGTGCAGCTCTGAATTTTTAATATAGGGAATGTACTCGTCGAGCAGGTTCACCATCATACGCGCGATGCGCGTCTTGGCCTGCCCGCGCAAGCCCAGGAAGTTGATGTTGTGCATGGAGAGAATGGCCCTTTCCACATCGGGAATGACCGTTTCCTCATAGCCCCAAATCCCCGGGAAGACATTTTCTTTGTTCCTGATCTTTTCAATCAGGTTATCTCTCAGCTCCTGCTTGATAGAACGCGACTGATAACCTGCTTTTTTTAGTTCTCCGAGCGTTCGGATTCCCAGTAGTTCTGTGCTTGTAAGCTTTGAGTAAGTCATGTATGTAATGCTGGATTAACGCGCGTAAGCCACCGACCGCATTTCGCGGATCACTGTGATCTTGATTTGACCGGGGTACTGCATTTCTTTTTCAATTTTTTGCGAGATATCGAACGACAGCAAGCCCGCTTTTTCGTCGGACACATTGTCGGCGTCGATGATCACGCGGAGCTCGCGGCCCGCCTGGATCGCGTAGCACTTTTCCACGCCGTCAAACGAAAGCGCGAGGTTTTCCAGGTCACGCAGACGCTGGATGTAAGATTCCATCATTTCGCGACGGGCACCCGGGCGTGATCCTGAAATTGCGTCACAAACCTGGATAATCGGCGAAAGAATGCTCGTCATTTCGATCTCGTCGTGGTGAGCGCCTATCGCGTTGCAAACCTCGGGGTTTTCTTTGTATTTCTTGGCAAGCTCCATACCGAGGATTGCGTGCGGCAGATCCGATTCTTCCGGCCACACTTTACCAATATCGTGGAGCAGACCGGCACGTTTGGCCAGTTTGGTGTTCAAGCCCAGTTCAGCTGCCATGGTAGCACACAATTTGGCTACTTCGCGCGAGTGTTGGAGCAGGTTTTGTCCGTATGAGGAGCGGAAACGCATGCGTCCGATCATTTTCACGAGTTCAGGGTGCAAGCCGTGGATACCCATATCGATCACCGTACGCTCGCCGATTTCGACGATCTCGTCCTCGATGTTCTTGCGGGTTTTAGCAACCACTTCTTCGATACGCGCCGGGTGGATACGACCATCCTGAACGAGGCGGTGCAATGAAAGACGTGCGATTTCCCTTCTTACAGGGTCAAATCCGGAGATAACGATCGCCTCCGGGGTATCGTCGACGATGATTTCAACACCGGTAGCAGCCTCGAGCGCACGGATGTTACGTCCCTCGCGACCGATGATTTTACCTTTAATATCGTCGTTTTCAATGTTGAACACCGACACGCAGTTTTCGATCGCGTGTTCGGCGGCGGTGCGCTGGATGGTCTCGATAACGATCTTTTTAGCCTCTTTGGTGGCCGTAAGACGAGCTTCTTCCATTGCACTTTTAATGTATGATCCCGCGCGGGTTTCGGCTTCGGCCTTCAGTGCATCCACGAGTTGTTCGCGTGCCTGGTCGGCGGTGAGATTGGCAATTTTTTCGAGTTGGGTAACCTGCTGCTGCAACGACTTTTCAGCTTCTTCGCGGCGTTTGGTGGCAGTTTCGAGCTGCTGGTTCAGGTTGTTTTTAAGGGTATCGAGCTCGTTTTCCTTGCGTTTGGTTTGTTCGAGGCTCTGGTTAAGGCTTTGTTCGCGCTGTTTGAGTTTTTGCTCGTTGCTTTGCAGAATGCTGCGCTTTTTATTGGCGTCTTCTTCGAATTCCGTTTTCAGGCGGAGGTACTTCTCTTTCGCTTCGAGAATGCGGTCTTTTTTGATGTTTTCGGCTGCTACCTCGGCATTCCGGAGAATTTCGGCTGCACGTTCCTGGGCCTCTTTTTCCTTGGCGTCGAATGATCGCTGAAAGATGTACTTTCCTGCAAAAATACCCACCCCTATGGCGATGATATCGGACAGGATAACGATGAAATACAATGAATTAGACATTTCAATAATGGTTATATATAGTTGGTTTTACCGACTACACCCGCGTTGAAATGCCGAGAATGGAAGAAATTGAAAGTATAATTTTGCAGATACTGTAAAAATCAAAGGGTCAGGTATGGGTGTCAGCTCTCGATAGCACTGGCGATCGTTTCGTCCAGTTTTTCCACTCTGCTCTTAAAAGCCGCTACCAGGTCGTCCATGTCTTCCTGGTTCCGTTGTAATGCCACCAGGCATTCTATAGAAGTCAATGCAATGGCTTCTATGTCACCGTATACTTTCCCTTTTAATTTATGCTGTTGCACACGCTGCATGAACACCTCATACCCATCCCTGTAAAATCTCTCCTGATCCGCCGGAACGCTCAGTTTGAAACCTCTGTCCAGCAGTTTTATAAAGACAGAAACGTCTGGATTAGGTATGCTATTTTTTTTCATAAGGTATCTTCAAGCAATTCGATGCACTTATCGATCTCCTGGATATATCTTTCAACTGATTCTTTCAGTTCGGCAATTGCGCCTGTTGGTGTCAGTTTACTAGTGACAAGTTTAGCGAAACTTTTAGACTTATTAAAGTCTTTTTCTAAAGAGGTGTATTTTTTCCTTATTTCTTTCGATTCTTCCGTGAGCTTCGCATTGGTGGCCCGGAGCTCCGCATTTTCACGCTGGAGCTCTGAGATCGACCAGTTTAATTTCTCTTTATGATTGATCAGGATTTCGAGTTTTTTCTCGACGTCGGTCAGCTTGTGTTCGATAATTCGTTCGATGCTCCTTTCCATTTCTTTAAACTCCAAGATCCGACAATGAAAAAACTGGGACTTATTTTCTGATCACCGCTTCAAATTCCCTTTCGTAGGTAGCGATCAGGCGCTGCATCGACTTATCGATCACCTTGTCGGTGAGCGTCTGCTGCTCGTCCTGCAAAATAAAGCTGATCGAATACGACTTTTTGCCGTCCAGGTTGGCGCCTTCGTACACGTCGAACACGTTCACCGCGCGAAGCAGGCTGCGCTCGGTTTTGTACGCGGCCTGGCGCAACTCTTCGAAAGTGACTTTCTTGCTCACCACCACGGAAAGGTCGCGGCGTACCTCGGGGAACTTGGGCACTTCCACATATTCGACGGCGGCGCTGTACTGGCGGAACAGGTATTCCCAGTCGAAATCGGCGTAGAAGACCGGCGCTTTAATGTCCAGTTTCCGGGCAACGGCTGCATTGAGTAAACCAAATGACACTACCGGCTTTTTATTGGCCAGCAAGGTAAGCCCGCTTTTAAAAATGGCGCTGTCCGCTTCCTGCTTTTGAACGTCCTTGATTTTAACAGCCGTCAAAACCTGGTTGACAAATGCAGCCAGGTCATGGAAAACCACCTCGCGAGACTTTTCGAACCAGCTTTCCTGGCGGATATTGCCCGTTACAAACACGGAAAGGCGCTCTTTCTCGATGTATTTGCCGTCGATTTCATGGTAGGTTTTACCAAATTCAAAAACTTTCAAATCCTTCTGACGGCGGTTGCTGTTGTAAGCGATCACTTCCAGGCCCGAGAAAAGCAGCGTCTGGCGCATTACCGAGAGGTCTTCGCTCAGGTAGTTCAGGATTTTCACCGGATTGCCCGCAAGGCTTTCGCCCAAAACAGCGTGGTATTCAGGTTTGGTCAATGAGTTGTTGATCATTTCATTGAAACCATTTCCTACCAAAAGCTCTGCAACGCGCAGTTTGAGCTTTTCAGGGTCATTCACCGGGAAATCCGAAAGGTAATCCGAGCTCAATGCGTCGGAAAGCTCCACCTGGCCGAAGCCGTAGATGCGCAAAATTTCCTCGATCACATCGGATTCGCGCTGCACGTCGACACGGTAGGGCGGCACGATCGCCGTGAAACCAGCCTCCGTTTCATCGGTAACCCGGATGTCCAGGCTTTCGAGAATGTCTTTGATCAGGCTTTTTTCCAAAGATTTGCCGATCAGCCTGTCGATGTTTTTGTATTTCATATTTACCCTGAAATCCTCTACCGGCTCAGGATAAATGTCGATAATGTCGGAAGAAATGCTGCCGCCCGCGATTTCCTGAATCAGCAATGCAGCCCTTTTCAATGCAAAAAGCGGCATATTAGGGTCGGTACCGCGTTCGAAACGGAACGAGGAATCAGTTTTAAGCGAGAAACGCTGCGCGGTCCTGCGCACCCACACGGGCGAGAAGTACGCCGATTCCAGGAAAATGGAAGTCGTCGTTTCGGTAACGCCGGAGGTAAGACCGCCGAAAACGCCGGCAATACACATTGGTTCGGGGTTGCCATCGACGCCCTCGCTGCAAATCATCAGGTCGTTTGCAGAAATTTTGCGTTCAATACCGTCCAAAGTCACAAATGGCGTGTTTTCAGCGACAGTAGTAACAATCACTTTTTTACCCAAAACCTTGTCCGCATCGAATGCGTGCATCGGCTGGCCAAGCTCATGGCAGATGTAATTGGTGATGTCGACGATATTATTGATCGCACGGATTCCAATCGTCTGCTAACGCTGTTTGAGCCATTCGGGTGATTCAGCAACGGTAATGCCTGAAATCGTCAAACCCGTGTAACGCGGGCAAGCTTCCGCATTAAGCACCTCTACGGGAATCGGCAGATTTTGGTTATCTATTTTAAAACTCTCAACAGAGGGCAATGTAATCTCACGCTTCAAAACGGCTTTCAGGTCACGCGCTACGCCATAGTGTGAGGCCGCATCCGCACGGTTGGGTGTAAGGCCGATCTCGATCAGGTAATCGGAGGAAATGCCAAAATATTCAGCGGCAGGTGTGCCGTTGGGCAATTGGGTATCAAGTACGAGGATTCCGTCGTGGGAAGTTCCTACGCCGAGTTCGTCCTCAGCGCAGATCATACCTTCGGAAAGCGCACCGCGGATTTTAGATTTTTTCAGAACCAATGGCTGGTCGCTGCCGATCGGGTACAATGTAGCGCCTACGGTCGCCACGATCACTTTCTGTCCGGCAGCCACATTAGGCGCTCCGCAGACGATCGAAAGTGGTGCTTCGCCGCCTACGTCCACGGTAGTCAGGCTCAGGCGGTCGGCCTCGGGATGTTTTTCTCGGGTCAGTACCTCACCGATCACGACACCCTGCAAGCCGCCTTTTATGGATTCGATCTCTTCAATACCTTCGACTTCCAGCCCGGTGCCCGTCAATAACCGGTCGATTTCCTCGGGTGTTTCCGTAATTTCAATTAGGTCTTTAAGCCACTTATAAGAGATCTTCATGCGAATGCTTTAATAACAATAAAAATTCAGGCACCGAAATCGGTCAATCGAGCCTGTATGCAAAATTAATAATTTAGTTTGAACGGCATTCGGCCATTGAGTGCTCCGGCCGTTTTTTATTGTGGTTTATACCTACTGATGGGTAGCTTACTCGGTCACTTCGCCAGCATGAACGGCCACAGTCAATGTATTTTAGGGAGGAGGTAACGGGCAGGCATAGCTTTACTGATAAGCAC
>CBIHPQ010000392.1:0-6574 GCA_966211825.1 uncultured Dyadobacter sp.
TATCCTTCATTTGCATGGCACGTTCCCTGCTGATCTCCCTGATCTCGTAGTTCCCTTCTGCGAACCGGGTCCTTTGCAAGGTGGCCGGGTCATCGTGTGCCTTTTCAATGATCAGCATTTTGTAGTTGTCCAGGCCGTCGTCCAGGCTGTCGTATACTTCGTCGAGCATATTGACATAGAATATGACGGCCCAGACGCTGATGATCCCCAGCAATGCGAAGGCGAGGTATTTCAGGGTATGATTAAGCAGGTTCATGCCAGGACGAGTTTATATCCGATCCGGTAAACGGCCTGAATTTCCAGGTCTGCGCCGCTTTCTTTCAACTTTTTACGGAGATTCTTCATTTGCGAGTAAATGAATTCATAATCGTCGGAGCGGTCGATGCGGTCGCCCCAGACATGCTCGGCGAGTGAGGCCTTGTTGACGAGCCTGTTGCGGTTGGCGATCAGGTAGGCCAGGATATCGAACTCCTTCCGGTTCGCCGCCAGCACCTGCCCGTTGACATACAATGTCCTGCCCTCGGGGTCGAGGCTCACGTTTCCTGCCACAGTCAGCTGGTTCTTCTGCACGGCTGTCCTGCGGATAACCGACTTCACGCGGGCTGTCAGTTCGGCAATATGGAATGGTTTGGGTAAATAATCGTCCGCGCCCAGGTCCAGCCCCGCCACCCGGTCATCGACTGAATCTTTGGCCGAAATGATGATCACATTATCCGACTTGTTGAGCGCTTTCAGTTCCCGCAGCAAATCCAGCCCGCTACCGCCCGGAAGCATGATATCCAGCAGGATACAGTCATACTCCGAAGCAACGAGCCTCTGCATTGCGCCGTCGAATGTACCGGCAATCTCTACCGAATATCCCTCAGTCACCAGCGACTCTGATATAACCTCAGCGAGCGGCCCTTCGTCTTCTACAACCAGTATTTTCATACCTGCAAAATACTCCCTAAAACTGGAAAGACTTGGGAATAGCCTATGATCGAACCTGCCCGAATTTAGTAACAATTTCTTTCCATTTTAACCTAAGTGAAAATTCGCGCGGAAAGAACTGCTCAATTTTGGGTCAACAAAACCTAAAATTGAAACCATGTCATCTACACCTCTTTCCAACGCCGTTACGGATACCCAGGCCATTGAAACCGCTGGCGCGCTCCGTAAACTTTACTTCGTCCGTGCTGCTTTTTCGGTTGCCTGGGTAGTTCTCGTGTCCGTATTTGCCGAAAAATCCAGGGGATTTGCTAACCTGCTGCTGGTCATATATCCGCTCTGGGACGTGGCCGGCACCGTATTCGATATCCGTGCCAACCGAAACAGCGCTTCCAAGACACCGCAATATTTCAATGCGGCGATCAGTGCGATCACCGCGCTGGCGGTCGGGGTTGCTTTGCAGACGGGCATTCCCGAAGCATTAATGGTATTCGGAGCCTGGGCGATCCTTACCGGCCTGATCCAGCTGGTCTTGGGGTTGCGCCGCAGAAAATCAATGGGTGGCCAATGGCCGATGATCATCAGCGGCGGGCAGTCGGTGCTTGCCGGCGGGTCATTTATTGCGTTGGCCCATGACCCGACGATGGGCATCGCCAGTCTGGCAGGTTACGCGGCTTTTGGTGCGTTTTACTATGTGCTGGCAGCATTTCGCCTTTCGAAAACAGCATGATCCACGGCCATCTTAATGCATTAGCCGGGCGTTCGTCCCGGCTATTTTTTTATCCTTTTTCTGATCCGGCTCAGCGAGGGATTGGTTATTCCGAGAAACGACGATATATGGTAAGCGGGGATCCGCTCAATGATGTTGGGGTGTTCCTCCAATAATCTCAGGTAACGCTCTTCGTGCGAAAAAAACATGAATTCTTCGGCGCGCGTCTGCGCATAGGCAAAAAACAATTCTGCGAGCAGCCTGCCAAACCGCGCCCAGTTTGGGTTGCTTTCGTACAGGCCGTTGAGGTCTTTGTAGGAAATAAATACAATTTCTGAATCTTCCATTGCTTCTATAAAATACCAGCACGGGCTCCGGGAAATGAAGCTCCGAAACGAAACGACAAACTGGTTTTCAGAAAAAAAGAAAAGATTTTTATCCTTTTCAGTCTTAGGGTCGCGATAGTAAATCCGGAAGATTCCCTTCACCACTAAGCCCAGGTCATTGCAGACCATGCTTTGCATATTGAAAAAATCACCTTTCCGGATTTTCCTCGGCTTCCAGAACGACTGGCTTTCGGCAATGTCCTTGTCTGTGAGGGCAGCAAAATTTTTTAAATGCTGTGCTATAATTTCGTTTTTATCGGCCATTCTGGGCAGGTGGATTGATTAAGCGCAAGTTGCATGATAACTATCCAACAAGCAATGGACCCAAACAACTTCCGTATTTTGATTTTTGTCGACAGGATCTGCTTTATGTCTACCAAATATGGTTTTTCCTTACTGTACTGTTTGTTTTACTGCCTGGGCGAATGCATGCCCGTTCTCATCCGAATCGTGACCGCCGACGGGACTGTTAATACAGGCTATTCGGAAGTCCTCCGGCACGGGAATGCAGTTAGTTAGTAAACAATAGATTAATCAAAAAGATGAAAAGCTATGGCGACAATTCATGTCAATGCTGCCGATGTCTTCGATATTGATTCCTTTCCCAACCCCCAGTTGCTGAGGCCGGCTACGGCTGGTGCTAATGATTTCAATACCCGCTTTCATACAGAGGTCGGTACTCTGAATTTCAGAAGCCTGCTCTTTCCTGGTATGCACATTATGAACTTGCATTGGCAGGTCGACAGGGATGTTACGCTCTTTGAAAATGCCCGCGCCGACACGGTCAATATAAATTTTCAAATGTCGGGGCACATGAATACGCGGTTTGCGGGGATCACCAGCGAGCTCGCCATGAAGCCCCGGCAGCATAACCTGGTTTTTTCTCCCGAAGGCGGCTTCCGAAACAGCGTAAGGTGTGGCGAACAGGTGGAAATGTTCCATATCAGCATGGGTAAGGACTATTTCTCTGATCTGATCGGATGCGGGGATCATTGGAGCGAACGTGCGCAGGAGAACCTCCTGAAAGAACGGCCTTTTGCCGGAAAGGAAACCAACCTGGTCGTCACGCCGTACATGCTCAAACTCATCGGCGACATCAAGCAACGCCGGGAATCGGGTGCAATGCATAACTTGCTTGTCCAATCGAGGGTAATGGAACTTCTTGCCTTGCAAATCGGGCAAATGCAGGGCGGCCCTGTCGGAACCTCCGCGTTGAGCCTTTCAGAGACCGCACGCCTTCATGACCTCAAAATTTTCATCTAGCGCCATTTCCTGGAAGATTTCATTTTGCCCTACCTCAGCCGCATTTGCACGCTCAACGAGTTTAAACTGAAAAAGGGGTTTAAGGAGCTGTTCGGAACGACGGTATTCGCTTATCTGCGCCAGCTGAGGATGGAGTTTGCCGGGACTTTGCTTGCAGATTCCTCGAAAAGCATCGAGGATATTTCGGAAATGCTCGGCTATGAACACCCGCAGCATTTCTCAACGGCCTTCAAACGCCACCATGGATCGAGCCCTTCCACTTTCCGTTCCGCGCCCGGCCGGCGCGCATTCATCCCGGTTGGTCAGGAATGACCGCTAAAAATCGGTGTTCCCGGGAAGGAACTGCCGTATGCAGCTCTCTTTATAATTACGGCCGACGGGAAGCTGGTGGCCGGCGATAACCACGTGGTTGGGGTGCAGGCGCTCTACCTTGTCCAGCGGCACAATAAACGACCGGTGAATGCGCATAAACTTGCCGCCTGGCAGCAGTTTTTCGGCCAGGCTGATCTTTTGTTTTGAGATAAAAACTTCTTTGGCCGTGACTACTTTAAGATAATCCTTCACACTCTCAATCCAATGAATGTCCCGCGAATTCACTTTCACATAACGGCGATCGATCCGCAGGTACAGGTAATGTTCCCTCACAGCTTCGGGCGCGGGTTCGGCAGGCGGTACGAGCTTGATGCCTTTAAAAGTAAACAGGACCTTGTCGACGGCGCGAAGAAACCGCGGTAACGGAATGGGTTTCAGCAAATAATCGACTACATCCAGCTCGAAACCTTCCATGGCATGCTCCGGGTAGGCTGTTGTGAGTACAATCATTGGCGGCGTTTTCAGACTGCGAACGAGGTCTGTGCCGGAGAGTCCGGGCATTTTTATATCCAGAAAAATCAGGTCAACCTCGTTGGTTTGCAGGAATTGATATGCTTTAATGGCATTCGAAGCCGTTGCAATGATCTCGATTTCCGGCACATTGGCAGCATACCGTTCGATAATCTCAATGGCGTGGGGTTCGTCGTCGACGATGAGGGTACGGATTTTCATAGCTTGCTGCGCATGGGTACGGGCAAAAGCGAAAGTTCCAGCTCGGCAAGAAACACGTCCTGCTCGTCGAACCATTCGAAACGGTGCCTGCCCGGATAAAGTAGTTCCAGCCTTTTCCGGATGTTCTTCAAACCGATCGCCCCCGGATTTCCGTCGCCCCTACCGGCTTCGATCACGTCGGACTTGCTATTGCTGATTTTGAACATCAGATGCCGCTCATCCGCATTGATTTCGATGTTGATCCAGGGTGTACCAATCGTTTCACTGGCACCGTGTTTGAATGCATTTTCAACGAGCGGAAACATGAGCAAGGGTGTAATTTGTTGTATGTGAATTTCGCCGGTAATATCCAGGTTAAGGTCGAGCCTGCTTTCGTAGCGCATCTGCTCTAAATTAATGTAATCCCTGAGAATCTCAATGTCCCTTTTCAGGGGCACTTTTTCAGAAGCGCATTCATACAGCATGTAACGAAGCACGTTGGATATCTGCAAAATGATTTCGGGGGTTTTCGAGGAACTCGCCAGCGCAAATGCGTAGAGGTTATTGAGCGAATTGAAAAGAAAATGCGGATGCAGCTGCCCTTTCAACAAATTGAGTTCGGCCCGGAATGCAGCTTCCCGGCGCTCAACCCAGAGCAGTACAAATTTTAATGCAATGCCGATCCAGACAATGACATTGCTTCTCTCGATGGCATTAACGAAGTCGGTAGGGTTCAGCAACTGCCTGTGCCAGGGACCATCCAGTTTTGCCCAGGTGAAATTCGGGTCTTTCTGTGCGTAAAAGCGGTATACGAACGGATCGGAAATGAAGATCTCGACCACCCGGTACAGGACCGCCGCCATCAGCAGGCTGATCATGATCGCCAGCAACGTCTGCCAATACTTTCCCGGAAGAAAAAACCGGGTAAGTACCGGCCCCGACAGTACATAAAAGTAGCCGATATGCACCGGAAGAAGCATCAGCACCGTACTGATCCCCAGCCAGTAGCTCTGATAAGCCGTGCCGTAAATGAAGGTCAGCAACACCACAGCGCATAGCCAGAACAGGGCTTGTCTGGCAGCGGGACTCAGGGATGTCAGAGGCTGCATTTTCATTTTGCAAACATACCCTTTGACGACAATTTTAAAAGGCAAACGTCGACAGAAAACGATTTTTAGCGACGAAAAGTGAAACCAGCGGTATGCCTAGTTTTCGTTTATCCCTAAAATCTCTTTCAGCGCAAGCACATTGTCGATACCCAGTTTTGCAAAAATTGCGGCTTTGAATGTACTGATGGTCGATAAATGAAGGCCTGTTTTTTCGGCGATGGACGAAGTCGACATTCCCTGGACGAGGTAATCGGCTACTTCTTTCTGCCTTCGCGTGAGCAGGTCCCACCGTTTTTGGGGTATGTGGCTTATGATCAGGTATTCGAATATAAACGCCATTTGCGCGACACTCAGGTAGCGCTTTCCGCCCAGTACCGCGGTAATGCAGCCCAGCATCTCGGACATGTCCGCATATTTCGACAGGTAACCATCCACTCCCTTCTTAAAATAGTCAATAATCACCTCCGGCTGCATTTCCGAACCATACACGATCACCCGCGAACCGGAATATTTTTGCCTGATTTCCAGGATGGACGGATAGCCCTCGTCCTCAAAATCGGCATGCAGAACATAAATGACAAGGTCGGGCATGAGCTGGCCGGAATCCTGGTCATATTCGGTCATATCCTTCGACTCGACGATCTCGGTATCCCTGAAATTTTCCCTGAGAAGAATGGCCAGCCCCATACGCATTACCGGGTGGGTATCAAAAATTACAAAGATCGGACGGCTTGGTGCCAGGTGGATATTCATAGTTAAAGGTAGGTGCAATTAGTATAGCAATCATCTTTTCTCCCGGCTTATTACGAGCCGTCAGGAATATCGAACTGGATGGATAAAACAATCCAATTTATTCGAGAATTTTCTACAATAAATATTGATTTTCAGCGTTTTATATCAAACGGCTAATGCCAGAGCAGATTTAGCATCCCTGTATCTTTCCAGGTCTTTTTATCACACGGACTTAAACAGGAAGGCCATGCATACAGAGAAAAAAATCAAGTTTGTCGCGATCGACAAAACCCTTTTCTTCCCCACACTTAAAAAAAGGGTCGAGCAATATTTCATAGAAAATCACAAATCCAAGTACGCCAACCAATCGATGGGACTGAAGACCCTTATCCTGTTGGCGGCCTACCTCCTGCCCTTCCTGACCA
>CBIHPQ010000393.1:0-6538 GCA_966211825.1 uncultured Dyadobacter sp.
AAATACCTCGACGATGTATTACAGGGCGGAAGCGAAATAATATCTGCAAAACAATATGCGCTGCCGGCTCAACAACCGGCAGCGCATTTTTTGTTTGAATATTTTGAAAACCTATTCCTCAGGAAGGAAAGTCAGGTAACTGAAATTCTGCTCATTGAACAGTTCCACCGAGATTTCCTGCAACTGGGCGGCAGTGATCAGCTCGATTTCGCCAAAGATCTCGGGTAAGGAATCAACCTTCCCGGTATCCAGAATGCTTTTAGCCATCATCAGCATAAAACTCATATTGCTTTCCTCCGACATTGCAAGCTGGCCCATAAGCTGCACTTTTGTCTGATGCAATTGCAATGTCGTAAGAGGAACCTCCCTGATGCGCCTCAACTCTTTGTTTATCAAAGAAATACTCTTATTGAGCTGTTTCTTTTCGGTACCAAAGAAGATGCCCATAAACCCGGTATCAAGGTAGGGCGTGTAGTTGGCTTCAATAGAATACACAAAACCATATTTTTCGCGCAGCGACAGGTTGAAGCGCGAGTTCATACCCGGCCCACCGAGGAGGTTCACGAGCATAAAAAACGGCAATCGGCGGTCATCCAGTAACGAATAGGCCGGCTGGCCCATCGCGCATTGCGCCTGCTGGATCGGGCGCTCGCGTTCCTGGCGTACGGGCGTGTAGATAACCGGTGCATTGCGCGTTCTGGCAGTTGTGCGGTGGGGCACGTCGCCCAGGTACTTCTCGGCAATGCGGATCACCCTCGAAAACGGCAACCGGCTCACCGACGACACCACAATGCGCTCTGTATCGATGTTAGAGTTGATAAACTCATATAATTGCTCCCGGCCAAATGAATTGACGGTTTCCGCCGTGCCGAGTATGTTGGTTCCCAACGCGTGGCCCGGGAAAATCAGCTGATCGAAATCATCCTGAATGGCGTCCTCCGGCGAATCCAGGTACATAGACATTTCTTCGAGGATCACATTCCGCTCGCGTTCGATCTGTTTATCGGGAAATACGGAGTGGAAAGTAATGTCGGCCAGCAAGTCCATCGCCTTCTCGAAATGGTCGTCCAGCACAGAGGCGTGAAAGCAGATTTTCTCTTTGGTCGTATAGGCATTCAGCTCCCCACCTACATTTTCAAGTCTGTTAATGACGTGGTAAGAGCTTCGTTTTTCAGTTCCCTTGAAGGCCATATGCTCCCAAAAGTGGGCCAGGCCTTGCTGGTGGGGCAATTCATCGCGGCTGCCGATGTCGAGCATAATACCGCAATGCGCTATTTGCGTGTAAGGAACCTGCTTATGTGCAATGCGGATCCCATTGGCCAGCGTGTGTATCTGATATTCTTCGGCTGTTGAAAGGGAGGTTGCTTTGGGGTTACCCCGTTTGCGGACATTGTTTCTCTTCATTCCTTTTTAACACAAAATAGCCACCAATAATTTTCGGTGGTATCCGCAAAAATACGGACTTTTGCCCGGAAAGCCTTGCAGTTACACATTATGCGCATCGGATTTGACGCCAAAAGAGCGTTTGCCAATAAAACCGGTCTTGGAAATTACAGCCGCTTCGTTCTCGACGCATTGATGGTGCATGAACAAGATCACGAATACCTGGCGTACACACCCAAAAACAACCGGCATCTTTTCGATGGATTTCCGGAAGGATCAATACATTATCCCAAAGGATTTATTGACCAAAAATTGTCGGCCTACTGGCGCTACGCACGCATTACGCGGCAACTTCGCGACGAAAAAATCGACGTTTACCATGGCCTCAGCAACGAAATACCGCAGGGATTGCAGGCAGCGAGCATTAGGTCGGTAGTAACCATTCACGATCTCATATTTGAAAGGCTGCCGCATCTTTTCAAACCGGTCGACCGCGCCATTTACCGCCATAAATTCCAATCCGCATGCAAGCGCGCGGACTCGGTGGTCGCAGTAAGCGACCAGACGCGGCGTGACCTGATCGAGCTCTATGGCGTGGACAATGCAAAAATCAAAGTCATCTACCAGGATTGTAACCCTGTATTTCAAAAACAGCTTACCACTGCAGAAACAAGCCGCATTTGCGCTGAATACGGTATTGAAGGCCCGTTTATACTCTGCGTGGGTACATTGGAAGAGCGCAAAAACCAGCACCGGCTCGTCGAAGCATTTGCGCGACTGCAAAACCATGATTTCAAACTGGTATTAGTAGGAAAACCAACCGCCTATTTGCAGAAAATCAAGGAAACGATTCAGCGGTTGAAACTCGAAGACCGGGTGCTTTTGCTGCACAATGTATCTACCCCGCATTTACCCGCATTGTACCAGCAGGCGGCCATATTTGCCTACATTTCCATCTATGAAGGTTTCGGCATTCCAATTGTAGAAGCATTGCACTGCGGAACAGCCGTGCTTGCGGCCCAGGGCTCCTGCCTGGAAGAAGCGGGCGGACCGGGTGGGCTTTACGCAGACCCCTATCAAACAGAAAACATCAGCGAACAGCTGCAAAAGCTGGTCACTGATGTTCATCTTCGGAATTCTTTATCGGAAGCCGGCAAGTTACATGTTCAGCAATTTTCTGGAAAACATATTGCCGGGCAACTTGTTCAGCTTTACAAAAGCCTGCGCTGATTATTTCTCGCGGTATTGTTCGATAATGCGGTACAATGCTTTCTGTTTTTCCAAATCAGGGAAAAAGTCGAAAAGCTGCTCGTGGCCGTCGTAGTCGAGCGTCAAACCGATTTCGAGGTTCACCAATGCTTCACGGTATTGTCCGGCGTGGATCTGGTACACGGCCATGCGGTAGTACAGGTCCGCTTCTTCCGACATTTCATCGATCGCCGCTTGCAACAGGTCACAGGCGCGGGCATAATTTCCCTGCTCAAACAGCACATACGACCATTTCAGCCATATATCAGGATTGGAAGGCTCTATTTCAGCAGCTTTTTCAAATGCCTCAAATGCAGACACGACGTTGCCGACTTTGAATTCGGTTTCAGCCAAAGCAAGCCAGTAATCGGGGTTGAGCTCTGTGATCTGTATCGCCTTTCTCAGGAAACCGACTGCTTCATACCAGCGGCCAAGTTCGCTAAAACAGATCCCGAGGCCGTACCAGCCGTCGTCCCACTGGCTATCGAGCTTCACTGTTTGCCGGTAATACTTAATAGCTGTTTCAAATTCGCCCAGCTTCTCGTAGCAGGTCCCCAGGCAGCAGCAGGTTTCAGGCTGGTCGCCTTCGAGCTCTATGGCCCGCAAATACTGTGTTTTGGCATCCTCGTATTTTTCCAGGTTCATGTAGGAGTTACCCAGCTGGAAAAACGCCGATGCAAAATCGTCCCTGATGAGCGTTGCATACTCATAGGCGTGCACAGCGTCCTCATGGCGTTCGAGCTTGCTGAATGCAATGCCGAGATTGTACCAGGCATGGTGCGAGAACGGGTCACGATCGACCAGGTCGTTGTAATATTCCAAATGGCTTTCCAGCTGACCTACCAGGTCCAGGCAATGGGCCAGTTCGTAAAGCGCATTCTCATTGTTCAGATTATTGCGGAGCGACCGTTTGTAGTATTTGATTGCATCTTCGTATTTACCCCAGTTCTGATAAGTCTGTCCGATCTGGAAGAAAATCTCATCGCGGTCCTCCACCCTGTTGAGCAGGTTTTCGAGAATTTCAATCGCCTCCTCATATTCTCCCATCATATTGGCAACGGCCACCTGCATGAAAGAAATTTCGATATCGCCCGGGTGGAAAAGCGACGCGCGCTCCAATATTTCGAGGGCTAATTCGTGCTCGCCGCGGTTGGCGTGCAGCTGGACCATGCTCAACAGCAGGTCCAGCGAATAGGGGTAATCCGACAGGCCCATCTCACAAGCTTTGAAAGCTTTTTCCCAATCCCCTTTTTCTATGTAATGTACTGTAACCTTTTCGTACGTATCCAAATCAAAAAAGACCGGCTCGCTGGTTTTCAGCATTCTTTCGAACCTGAGCAGTGTCTCCTTCATATAATCCTTCCTTTCACCGAAATTTTTCTCCATCATACGAACCGCTAGGTTAGAATCGAGGGCAAACGCACCACTATTAATGAAAGAAAGTTATAAAATAATTCCCCGGATTTCAAATCCTCCCGAGCAAACTTTCACTAATACGGGACACCGTTTCCTCAACAGACTGAAATTGAAAATCTAATGCTTTCCTGACTTTGGCATTGTCGTAAGTGATTTTCCTCGCCGCAGATTGTGCCGTTTCCCTGGTTATCAGTGGCTTTGTACCCAGTAACCAGGTCCGCAAGGCCTCTACCCGCCAAATCACTCCCGCCAATCCCGGACCGACCTTAAAGGACGGCCTTTTACGGTTCATTTTGTCCGCTATCATATTGAACAAATTCTGATAGGAAATGCTCCCCGCATTGAGCAGGAAACGCTCGCCGGTAATGCCCGAGCCTGCCAGACGGTACACGATTTCGGCCACATCCTTCACGTCGACGACGTTCGCGATGCCTTCCGTATAAAATGGCTTTTCTCTATATACGTACCTGAAAATCTGCGTGCTGCTCTTGTCCCAATCGCCTTCGCCGAGGATCAGCGTGGGGTTTACGATCACGGCGTTCAGCCCTTCTGCTATGCCGCGCCACACTTCCAGCTCGGCCATATGCTTGGTTTTGGCATACTCCGAATTCTCGGGCGAATCTTCCCAGCGCTGTTCTTCATTCAAAAACACCGCCTTTCCCACTGCCTGCTTGCGCGGATCGGGGCGACCGATGGCTGCTATGCTGCTCACGTGCACCAATTTTTGTGTTTTGTATTTCAAACACACATTCACTACGTTGGCAGTGCCTTCCGCATTTACCTTATACATCATTTTCCGGTCGCGCGGGATAAACGACACGACGGCCGCCGTGTGTACCACGCAGTCCACCTGCCCAATGGCTTCTTCGAGCGAAAGGATATCGAGGATATCGCCTTCAAGCCAGGTAAGCTTCGGGTGGTTGTCCGCAAGAAGGCGCTTGTCTGCGCCCGGGCGCACGAGTGCAAACACTTCATGATTTTCCGACAGGAACCTGCGGGCCACTGCACTGCCTACCAACCCTGTCGCACCGGTAATGAGAACTTTCATGTAAGTGAAACAAATTGTTTGGATCAAAGTTCGTAGTAAAAAAGCAGTTTGTCACACCATTGCAAGCCTTTTTACTAATTTTGCGCTCCGGTCACACCGGGGAGCGACTATGCTCCTATGATGAACCATATTCAAATCCCTGATTTCAAATGCCGATTTCAAATCCTGAAAGATATACCGTCACAGCAGCGCTGATCTATGCTAACGGGCCGATCCACATCGGCCATTTGGCGGGCTGTTATGTACCAGCTGATATATACGTTCGCTATTTGCGCTCCTCGGGCAAGGAGGTGGCGTTCATCAGCGGTACCGACGAGCACGGCGTACCCATTACCATCCGCGCGAAAAAAGAAGGACTTACGCCCCAGCAGGTGGTCGACAAATACTACGAGCAGATCGACGCTTCGTTCAAATCGCTGGGAATTTCCTTTGACATCTATTCGCGCACCAGCAAGCCGATCCATCACGAGACCTCCCGCGAGATTTTCCGGGATTTGTATGATAAAAAGGTTTTCGTGGAAGAAACGACCGAACAGTATTACGACGAAACCGCGCAGCAATTCCTCGCCGACCGGTACATTGTAGGTACCTGCCCGGTTTGTGCAAACCCTAATGCATACGGTGACCAATGCGAACGCTGCGGTTCTACATTGAGCCCGTTGGAATTGAAAGACCCACGATCGACGCTATCGGGCGCGAAACCTGTTTTAAAAGCGACTAAAAACTGGTATTTGCCGCTCGATAAGATGCAGCCCGACATTGAAAAATACGTCAACAGCCATCCGGAATGGAAGACGAACGTTTTCGGGCAATGCCAATCTTGGCTGAAAGACGGCCTGAAACCCCGCGCCATGACCCGCGACCTCGACTGGGGCATTAAGGTGCCCGTGGAAGATACCGACGGCAAAGTTTTATATGTGTGGTTTGAAGCGCCGATCGGCTATATTTCAGCGACCAAAGACTGGCTGGTTCAGAAGACCGGCTCGGACGTAGGCTGGCAGAAATGGTGGCAGCCTACGCAGGATGCCGGCGAAACCAAGCTTGTGCATTTCATTGGAAAGGATAATATTGTTTTCCACTGCATTATTTTCCCGGCTATGCTAATGGCCGAAGGAAACTATATTCTGGCTGATAATGTCCCTGCCAACGAGTTTATGAACCTCGAAGGCGACAAGATATCCACCTCACGCAACTGGGCCGTGTGGCTGCACGAATACCTCGAAGAGCTGCCCGACAAGCAGGACGTGCTGCGTTATGTGCTCACTGCGAACGCGCCCGAAACCAAAGACAGTGAATTCACCTGGAAAGATTTCCAAACACGCAATAACAGCGAGCTGGTAGGCATTTACGGCAACTTCATCAATCGTGCTGTGGTGCTGACGCAGAAGTTCTGCGAAGGAAAAGTGCCGCAGCGCGGTGAATTGCAGGATATCGACCGCGCCG
>CBIHPQ010000394.1:0-6536 GCA_966211825.1 uncultured Dyadobacter sp.
GCCCGGCCCGGCTTCGCCTGCGCTCAGACTGACCTTAGCCAATCAGCTTATTCAAACGCACAATGCCCTGCACCATCGAGCGCACCGAGTGGTAATTCACCTTCCACGAATGGCTCATATGCTTCCAGATGGGCTCTCCCTGCCGCGTAAGGAGCGGCAACCATTCGCCTACCGAGTGGTGGATCATTTTATCAAAAACAAAACGGTGGGTAGCATCGTAGGCTTTCAGGTATTTCTCGTCGCCATACACCCGGTAGGCGTCCAGCATGCCAATGATCACCTCTGCCTGTTGCCAGAATTCCTTCTCGCGGTCGTACACCTCGCCTGCGTGTGAGCCCTCGACGTACACGCCCCCGAACTCCCAATCGATACCGTTTTCGACGGCGTGGTCGTAAGAAGCTTTGAGCTGGTCGTGATATTCGTCGTAAGGAATACCTGCAATGTCGAGCGCGTGCATGAGCAGCCATGCGAACTCCACATTATGCCCATAGCTCGTATTGTCTTCTGCGGCGCTTTTCAGGCCATCTTCGGTGAAACGGTCCCATCCCCAGATAATGTCGAATTTGATCTGCGGCGCCACCGTCCAGTCTTCCCAGAACTGCGGGATGCCCGTTTTGTATTGCGGGTGCATGATCTTGTTGATCAGCAAACTGATCATTTCAATGAGCTTGCGGCGGTGAACCTGCTTTCCCGACGCTTCATATAAGGTAGTGAATGCTTCCATGAGGTGCATGTGGGCATCGAGCGTCTTGCGGTCGCCGCCTGCTGAGCCCGGGCCTTTGAGGTCCCAGTTCCGGTGAAACATTTCGAAATAACCACCATAATAAGTGTCGGCTCCATGTTTTTGAAGCAGGTCAAAAACCTTCTCCGCATATTCCAGACCACGCGGATCGCCCGTAGCGAGTGTATATTCTGCCAGACTGTAAATGGCGAAACTATGCCCGTAGACGATTTTTTCATCGATTTTGACATCACCTTTGCGGTCCATCAGCCAATAAAACCCGCCGTATTCATTGTCCCACATTTTGTTGATCAGAAAATCCACCCCATGCCTGGCGATTTCCGCGTAACGACCATCGCCATAACCTGCCCGGTGTGCGGAAGAGAAGGTGTATACCGTGCGCGTCTGGGCGATCAGCGACTTCTCGTCCTCTCCCGAATCGTTGCCCGCATTATCGAAATGGGTAATAAAACCGCCGTTTTCCTTATCCACGCAACGATTTTCCCAGAAAGGCAATAGCTCGTTGGTCAAATGCTGGCGGATTTCCTCGCGGTAACTTTTCAATTGATCTACATTCATTGGATTTAAAATATGGTCAGAGTTTTGAAATGGTTGTTGGATATACTTTAATGCGACCGGCGTCGGCTATTCGCCAAGTCGATTATCACTATAAATATTTTTTTCCGGAATATTTACTCTACAATGCCCACCGCGGTAGGCTGTGCGCTTGCAAATGCTGATCCATACTTCGTTATTCGCAATGAATTCATCAATCCCAATCCCCATGAGTAATTCTGAAATCGTAGAAGTCCTTGAACTAACTGCCAAGCTGCTGGAACTGCACAATGCTGACCCTTTTAAAATCAAAGGATATTCGGTAGCCGCTTTTTACCTGGATAAATACAAGGAAGGCGAACTGCAACTGATGACCGAGCAGGAACTGACCAAATTACAGGGGGTTGGGAAGAGTACCGCCACGAAAATTGCGCAGATTGCCAAAACAGGCACATTCCCCGAACTGGAAGAGCTGATCGCCAACACGCCGCTAGGTGTGATGGAAATGTTTAATATCAAAGGTATTGGTCCCAAAAAGATCGCCGTTTTGTGGCAGGAGCTGGGAATCGATAACCTGCACGAGCTCGAACTGGCTTGTTTGAACGGTACGGTTGCGAAAGTCAAAGGTTTCGGAGGGAATACCCAGCAGAAGATCCTCGACTCCCTGGCATTTCTCAAAGATCAGGCCGGAAAGCTGAGGATGGACAAAGCCGATTTGGTTGCGAAATTGATTGTGAATGAATTGAAAAAGACATTCGATCAGGTGGAAGCGGCGGGTGATATCAGGAGGAAGTCGGAAGTAGTGGATACGATCCGCGTCCTGGTCGGAACGGATTCTCCGGCGCTTTTACAAAATACGATTGGTGAAATCGAGCTGCTGGTGCAGGATGAAAAATCATCGTCGCCGTTTGTGTGGCGGGGAAATGTGCAGGATGTGGCGGTTGCCATCGAAATCGTGGCAGTAAAGCCCGAGCGCCTGGTGAATGAGCTTTTCCTCGAAACCGCCGGTGCCGACCACCTTGGACTGACAGGGACGTCGGGCAGCACGATCTGGCGACACGCTTACTATGATACAGCCGACACCGAACATGCCATTTATGAAAAGGCCGGCCTGCCTTATATCGTTCCCGAAATGCGCGAAGGGGCAGGGGAGCTCGTATGGTCCTAAACCCGGACACCCGACCAGCTCATCACCTGGGATGATCTTAGAGGTATTCTGCACAACCACAGCACCTATTCCGACGGCCAGCACACGCTTGAACAGATGGCAGTTCATTGTCGCGACCTGGGCTTCGAATACCTCGGCATTGCCGACCATTCCCAAACCGCTACCTATGCGCAGGGACTGAAAGTAGAAGAGGTAATCCGCCAGCACGAAGAAATAGCCAGGCTAAATGCACGTTTCGCGACCGAAAATCCAGCCAAACCATTCAAAATCCTCAAAGGAATAGAATCCGACATCCTCGGCGACGGCTCGCTCGATTACCCTGCGGATGTATTGGCCACTTTTGACTACATCGTGGCCTCGGTACACAGCAATCTATCGATGACGCTCGAAAAAGCCACGGCGCGCTTGCTGAAAGCCATCGAAAATCCCTATACCACCATTCTCGGCCATCCTACGGGTCGTTTGCTCCTTTCCCGCGAAGGTTACCCGATCGACCACCAGGTAGTGATCGACGCCTGCGCCGCCAACGGGGTGGTTATCGAGATCAATGCCTCCCCCTGGCGCCTCGACCTCGATTGGCGCTGGATCGCGTACTGCATGGAAAAAGGTGTGATGCTAAGCATCAATCCGGATGCACACGCGATGGAAGGTTACCTGGACATGCACTATGGTGTAGCAAATGCCAGAAAGGGCGGTTTAACGAAAGATATGACGTTTAATGCATTAACCCTCGGGCAGATGGAGGAATATCTGAGAGGGCGGGCAAGTAAGATAATCTAACTATTCTCAAAGTGTAATTGTAAAATAGTATGACTATTTTGATAGTGTACTTATAAAATAGTAATGCTATTTTTGTGATACACTTTGAGAATAGTACTTATGTTCGTCACGCGATACATTTATCCCAGGCTTCTTGCCCATTCAACGAAAAGACAGATCACCGTCCTCACCGGAATGAGGCGGACTGGAAAAACTACGCTTTTAAAGCAGTTGATGGCGCAATGCGACATTCCGCAAAAGCATTATTTTGATCTGGAACGGATAGATGTGCGCACACTTTTCTCGGAGCCCAATTACGAAACGATCGTGCAGGCGCTCACCAGGCAAGGGACAGATTTCTCGAAGAAGGTGCTCATATGTATTGATGAAATCCAGCTCGTTCCGAATCTGCCGAGTGTGCTCAAATACCTTTACGATAGCTACGACATCAAATTCATCGTCACCGGTTCGAGTGCTTATTACATGAAAAACCAGTTCTCGGAGTCGCTGGCGGGACGGAAGAGAATTTTTGAAATATATCCGCTGACGTTTGGAGAATTGCTTGCATTTAAAGGCATACAAGCGGGCAAGCCCGACATTCAGAAAGCTGCGAAGTTCATCCCGTCGGAATTTGAGCGGTTGAAAGGGTATTACGACGAGTATATTGATTTCGGCGGTTTTCCGGAAGTTGTTTTGGCCGAATCGGCCGAGGACAAGCGGGACCTGATCAGCGACATTCTGAGCTCCTATATCAATTTTGACCTTACCTTACTATCCGATATTAGAAATCCGACTAACCTTTATAAACTGATCAAACTATTGTCGGTACGGATTGGTACCAAGCTGGACATTTCGAAGCTGACGAGTATAACCGGGATGGCGCGGCAGACTGTTGAGAATTACCTGGATTTACTGCAAAAGAGTTATCTGGTGAGAACAATACCGGTTCTGGCCAACAGCCCGGACAGGGAGATTGTGAAGGCGAAGAAAATTTATTTTCTCGACAATGGCATTGCGTCGCTGGCCGGCGAGCTGGGTAGCGGGTCGAAGTTTGAAAATGCGGTTTTTAACCAGCTGATGCATCGTGGCGAAGTCGCCTATTATCAGCTGAAAAGTGGCCGGGAAATCGATTTTGTACTCGATCAAAAGCAATGTTTTGAGGTTAAAGAGACGGCAACGGAGTCTGATTTGAAGGGCACTCAATCGCTGGCAAAAAATCTAAGCATTACCGAATCGTATGTGATAGGCAGGCATCCTGTACGGCTATTCGACGGGTTCATTTGGGGAGGCTTTCTTTTGTAGCCCTCCCCAATTCCATACCCCACATCACAGCACCCTCACTTCCTCTTCCTTATCCAATATCCCTTCCGGCAGGTTCGCCGTAATACCGGTCCGCAATGCGTCGATCAGCCGGGCTTTCATTTGTTCCCGATTTACGACGAGACAAACTTCCCGTGCCGGTTCGGGGAAGCTGAAATGCCGGATGTGTTTCCGGCGCTCTTCGGAGAGCTCCATGACGGCCATTTCGGGCAGGATTGTAATGTCTCCGTTCCGTTCTACCATCCGGATGAGCGTTTCGATGCTGCCCGACCGGTAACTGAAACTGCTGCCGAACTGGCTGCTGCGGCTCAGTTCGCATAACCGCTGGATCTGCGTGCGGAAACAATGGCCTTCTTCCAGCAGCCAGAGCTCATTTGGTTCAATGTCGGTCGGCAGGATGTATTGTTTGGAATATAAATCTGTTTTTTCGGAAACATAGGCGTAAAAACGCTCCTTGTACAGCGGAATTTCCTGTAAACTATTCTCTTCCGAAACCGACGCGATGATGCCAACATCGATGTTGCCCATTTTAAGCTCGGTAATGATCCGGTCGGTGATCATTTCGGAGACATGAAGTTTGATATCCGGAAAGCTTGAAATAAAAGGATTTACAAAATGCGGAAGCAAATAAGGGGCAATGGTGGGTATTACGCCCACGTGCAGCTCACCCGACAGATCGCCGTTGAAATGCTTGGCGATCTCGTTGATCCGCGAGGTTTCGCGCAAAATCGTTTTCGCCTGATCGATAATTTCGCGCCCGATGCTGGTGGGGACGATAGGCTGCTTGGTCCGGTCAAAAATTTTCACAGAAAGCTCCTCTTCGAGTTTCCTGATCATCATCGAAAGAGTAGGCTGGGTAACATTGCAATGCTCAGCGGCTTGTATAAAATGGCGGTGGTTGTCGACGGCGACGATATATTCCAGTTGCTGGATGTTCATGTTAATGCTGTATAAATATTATTTATGCAAAAGTAAGAGTTATCACTTTAATTGATCTAATGAGAGCGCAGCTTTTTGCAATGATTGGTTGGTGACCAGGGATTTCATCTGAATGATCGCAATGCTATTCAGTTCGATCATTCTTTCGCCGGGAGGCCGCCCCTGGCCAATCAGCATTGCATTAATACTTTCCAGATTGGACAGCACCAGTAGTTGTTCCAGCGTTGCGGAATCGCGCAAGTTGCCCAGGTTAGGGTTTTTATTATGCCAATCACGTGCGGTCATACCAAACAATGCCAGGTTTAATATGTCGGCTTCCTCGGCGTAGATTTTACTGATGACAAGCGGATCGAGCTCTTTCGGGATCAGATTCTCCCTGATAGCATCCGTTTGGATTACATAATTGATCTTAGACAGGCTGCGCCGTAAATCCCAGTCAAGCTCCAATCGTTTACTTTCCTCGTCTTTTAACCGCTGGAATTCTTTGATCAGGTAAAGCTTGAATGCGGGGGAAATCCATGAAGCAAATTCGAATGCGATGTCCCTGTGCGCAAACGTACCGCCTTGGTACCGTCCCGGCTTTGAGATAAGCCCAATCGAATTCGTTTTTTCGATCCATTGCTTAGAGGTCAAAACAAAGCCATTCGCCCCGGCTGTATTTTTAATGTTGCTGAATTCAGTAACATTAAAATCCGAATTGTATAGTTGTTCCCAGAGTCCAATGAATTCGATGGTGAATCTGGTACTAAGCCAGTGAGAGATTACAAGTCCTGTGGCCCCGTTTTTCTGCCGCGCGATGTCGGTGAGTGAAATGAAATCTCCATTTTTACGACTCAGCATGCCAATCTCCTGATCGTTAAAAAAAAGCTTTTGATTTTTCATCTTAAAGAATGTTTGGTGTTCAACATTCTTCTTGTACGTAACCCTCCGAAAAAGGTAACTGCTTGTAGTAGCATTAAACTACTATTAAATTCAATTCTTCACAGGCTTCATTTCATGGCATTTCCCTCAGGAATTGTAACTTAGCTCTCCTTAAACTATCACTCACATTAATTTTTATCAACTATGAAAAAC
>CBIHPQ010000395.1:0-6530 GCA_966211825.1 uncultured Dyadobacter sp.
AAATCAACGCTGCCCGCTCATAGCTTAAAGCTTAGAGCTTACAGCCTTCTAAAAAAACTATGATTCGTAAAGCCGTTATACCTGCTGCCGGGCTTGGGACCCGATTCCTGCCGGCAACCAAATCGATGCCCAAAGAAATGCTCCCGATCATTGACATTCCTACCATTCAATATGTGGTGCAGGAAGCCGTGGATTCGGGGATTGAAGACATTCTGATTATTTCAGGAAAAGGCAAACGCGCCATCGAAGATCATTTCGACCGGAATGTGGAGCTTGAAAGCCGGCTCGAAGAAAAGGAAGATTTGCTATGGTTCAATGAAATGCGCAGGCTCGCGGATATGGCCAATGTACATTTCGTTCGCCAGAAGGAAGCCAATGGACTTGGGGATGCGATCTACTATGCACGCCACCATGTTGGTAATGAACCATTTGCAGTATTATTAGGTGATACCATTATGGATTCGGTCATCCCGGTAACCCAGCAGCTAATGGACACCTACGAGCAATATGGCGGGTCGGTGATCGCGGTGGAGGAAGTTCCTGCCAACAAAGTGAATCGCTACGGAATCGTTGGTGGAAACTCGCTGAGCGACTCTATCATGGAACTGAGCACGCTAATTGAAAAACCGGCCATCGACAAAGCGCCTTCCAACCTGGCCATCGCCGGACGCTACGTGCTGACCCCCGAAATCTTCAACACGATTGAGCAAACGCCGAAGGGTAAAAACAACGAAATTCAGCTTACCGACTCGCTTTTGCTCCTTTTGAAACGCGAAAACATCTTCGCACACCATATAGAAGGAAAACGCCACGATATCGGCGACAAGCTGGATTATCTCAAGACGACGGTTGAATTCGCATTAAAAAGAAAGGAGTTCGCTGAACCATTCCGTCAATTCCTCATTGATATTCTCAACAAATAACCGTTAAAACAAGCCATAACCATGTCCAAACAAGTCGTCGTCAGCGGAGCCACGGGAAACCTCGGTAAAGATGTTGTCAGAAAACTCACCGAGCTTGGTTATGGCTTGCATATTAATGTGCGGGAAGGTAAAACCGACGCTTACCGCGACAATGCGAACGTATCGAACTACCTCGCCGACCTGGCCAATGTCGAACAGGCCGAATTGTTTGTGGCCGAAGCAATTGCCAATGCAGGAAAAATCGATGCGGGAATACTACTCGCAGGTGGTTTCGCCATGGCTAAACTGACCGACACGACCGAAGCCGACATCGAACAAATGCTGACGATGAACTTCAAAACCGCATTTAACATCGTGAAGCCTTTAATGAAGCATTTCCAGGCAAACGGAGGGGGACAGTTTATCTTTATAGGTGCGCGCCCGGCGCTCGTGGCGGAAGCAGGAACCGGAAGTTTCGCATACGCCCTCGCAAAATCCCTGATTTTCCAGATGGCTGACCTGATTAACGCCGAAGGAAAATCGAAAAACATTACGGCTACCGTCATCGTACCCAGCATTATCGACACGCCGGACAACCGCGCCGCCATGCCCGGCTCCGATTTCAGTAAATGGATCCCGGCATCGGATATGTCCGAAGGTATTGCATTTGTATTAAGTGAAACGGGCAAAAAGTTGCGGCAAACCGTTTTAAAACTCTATAATGAGGCCTGATCACCAATCTCCCCTGGCGAGGTAACCCAACCTGACCATCGCTGGCTACACCTCACCAAAACACCCATTCCCTACCCCACCAACACCGCTATCTTTACCTGCGTGATTGTGCTCCGCTGCTTTTTAAGCACGGTAAATTCATATTGCTTTGTTTTGAGTTTTTCGCCTACAGCGGGAATGCGGCCGAATTTCCAGATCAGGTAACCTGCTAATGTCTCGTAGTCCGGCCTTTTGGTAATATCGTGCGGCAACTTGTCGTTAACATCGCCAATCGGCGCCGAACCTTGCACAGTATAGGTATTATCCGCCTCGTTTTTAACGATCGGCAGCTCATTGTCATACTCGTCCTGAATTTCCCCTACCAGCTCTTCCAGAATATCTTCCATGGTCACAATGCCGTCCACACCGCCGTACTCGTCGATAATCGCTGCCATTTGCTGCCTGTTAACCTGGAATTCGCGCAAGAGAACGCCGATCGGCTTCGAAGCGTGCACCGTCGCGATCGGTCGGATCAGTTCGCGCAAAACGATCTCCTTGCCCTGGCGCATTTTCAATAAAAGGTCCTTCAAATGCAAAACCCCGATTATCTGATCCAGGGTATCTTCATAAACAGGCATTCTGGAATAACCTTCTTCTATTACTTTTTCAAGTTTGGCTTCGGTAAAATCATTCACATCGATCCCCACAACCTGCGGGCGCGGGATCATAATCTGCCTTGCCACCCTTTCCGAAAAATCGAATGCATTCTTGATAAGGTCATAGTCCGCCGCCTCTATCATACCACTATCTTTCTGCTGCTGAACCAGATAACGCAACTCATCACTACTATGCACTTCGCTGCCGTGTGACGGTGTAATGCCTACTCCTTTCAAAATCACATTGGCAATACCATTCAGCATCCACACTACCGGCCTGAATACGAGGAAAAATCCGTGAAGCGGATAGGACAAAGCCAATGTGGTCGATTCGGGCCGCTGGATCGCGATCGATTTGGGCGCGAGCTCACCGAACACAATATGCAAAACCGTAATAATGGCAAATGCTGTGGGCAACGCAATGTGATGCGCCAGTTCCGGGTCCAGCGAAAGGCCTATCAGGTCCATTGCGCCAATGATCATCTTCGACACCACAGGCTCTCCAATCCAACCCAGACCAAGGCTCGCGAGGGTGATCCCGAATTGCGTCGCTGCGAGGTAACCATCGAGATTGGCGACTATTTGTTTGGAAAGAATGGCCATCCGGTTTCCCTCCTGCGCTTTTTGTTCAAGCTGCGAAGCACGGATTTTGACTATCGCAAACTCGGCAGCGACAAAAAAGCCGTTCAACAAAACAAGTACAAGGGTAATGATAACCTGTAAAACCATGTAGGCCGGCGGATCAGTTTAGAGACAAAATGCGTTTCAAAGCTGCATTTTAACAAAAAATTGTACCATTGGGAAACCGGCCCCGGCATTAATGCATTTCCGGTTGCGCATTGCTACCCCTATTTTTCGTAAATTGAGTCATATATGAAAAGTGGCCACGCCGATTTACCCCTGCATTACGGGAAAGTGCCCGTATGGCTCGCGCAGCGCATGAGCTCCCTTGGTGGCGCAATCGTAGAGGCGATCGTGATGGAATACGGTCGCGATGCATTGCTCCAAAAATTGAGCGATCCGTTCTGGTTCCAGTCGCTCGGGTGCGTGCTCGGGATGGACTGGCATTCATCGGGTATTACCACGTCGGTAATGGGCTCACTGAAACAGTCGGTCAACCGAAAATCGTCCGAGCTGGGCATTTACATTTGCGGTGGTCGCGGCAAATATTCCAGGCAAACGCCGGCGGAGCTACTGGCGATCGCAGATAAAACCGGACTCGACGGTAGCCTGCTCGTGCATCACAGTAAACTATCTGCGAAAGTGGACAATACGGCCATTCAGGATGGTTTTCAGCTGTATTTACATTCATTCGTCCTTTCCAAGGAAGGCAACTGGACGGTGATCCAGCAAGGCATGAATACCGACGACCGCCTGGCCCGCCGCTATCACTGGCATTCGCCGAGCATCCGTTCGTTCATTGAAGAGCCTCACACATTCATTTATGGGCAAAATCAGGGCGATATTCTTAACCTGACTGCCAAAGCCGCCGCTACTACCCGTACCGGCATCCTGGAACTGACCAAAGAAAACCCGGACAAGGTAATGCGCGAAGTTTCCAGGCTGATCATGCCCGATCACCACGACGTCCGCGCCGAAGATGTGAACCTCAAACGGCTGGGCGCCGTGCTGGCATTGGCGCACGATAATCCGGTGGATAACATGGAATCCCTGCTGATGCTGGAAGGCGTCGGCCCGCGGACGATCCAGTCGCTGACGCTCGTGAGCGAAATTATCCACGGCACACCGTCGCGATTCAGCGATCCGGCACGCTTTTCATTCGCCCATGGCGGCAAGGACGGCCACCCGTTCCCGGTTCCGCTCACCGTTTACGACGAATCCATTCTGACGCTCGACCGGGCCATTCAACTGGCCAAAATGGGTGACAAGGACAAATCGGATGCACTGAAAAACCTCTCCAGAGTGTCCGCTCAGCTCGAAAAGGACTTCCAACCAAATAACCGCTTCAACGACATCGTACAGCAGGAACGCGACAATTCCTGGAAATACGAAGGCCGGACCGTGAAAGGCAAAGCGCCCAAGCCGAAGGGCTGGAACGGGCAGTTGGAGCTGTTTTGAAGAAGAGGTTTGATTTAGTATTTTTACTCCCCCAGCTATTCACACAGCTCAATCACGTTCCAATCTGCTTTTGAACAACTTAGGTACTTCGCAGAGTATCCACTACTTTTGGAACGGCTATGATTCATAATTTCAAGCACAAAGGATTACGATTGTTTTTTGAAACAAACAATCCATTTCGGCTACAACACTACCACGTTGAAAAGATAAGAAGGATTTTATATCGTTTGGATGAAGCCAGAACTATCGATGAACTAGATGTCGTTGGATGGAATCTTCATCAGCTGAAAGGTGACCTAAAAAATCATTGGTCTATTAAAGTAAACGGGAACTACCGGATAACTTTCCGGTTTGAGAATGGCCAGGTTTTCGATGTTGACTATTTAGATTATCACTAATGACGATGAAAAGAGGAATGATGCCTCCACACCCAGGCTCGATGATCCGGGATATGATAGAGGGAATAAAAGATGAAACCGGCAGCGACTTAACGATTCGTCAGGTTGCGGAGGGCTTAGGAATTTCACCTAAAACACTTTCCAATATTTTAAACGGACATCAGGGTGTGAGCTCGGAGATGGCCGTCAGATTATCGGAAGCTTTTGGTTCAAGTCCTGAGTTTTGGTTGAAACTCCAGCGCGATTATGAACTATGGCATGCAGAACAAAAAATCAATCGCGCCAGCATTCAGCATTTCGTACCGGTGCAGCGACGCTTACAGTCTGTGTAATGGGCAAAAATCTATGTTAATATAAATACTCAATGATCTCCAAAAATCTCAAAACACCTTTAACCCTGATGGCTGCCACCGCGATTGCGGTAGTATCCTGCATGAAAATGGCGCCGACCGCCTCCGGGCCGGTCCTGAAAACCAATAGCACGAAGGTGGTCGTGAAGGAAGACGCCGCGACCGGTAAGGCAAGAGCCAAAGAAATCCGTGAAAAGACGGTCGTAAAACTGGCAGATGGCTTAAAGCTCGACCTCTGGGCCTCCGATTCCCTAGCGCCGGACCCCGTTGCCATTGCCATGGACGATGCGGGCCGCGTTTACCTGAACAGAACGAACCGTCAGAAAAACTCCGAATTCGACATCCGCGGCCACCGCAACTGGATCACCGAGTCCATTGCATTGCAAACGGTGGAAGACCGTCGTAAATTTTTGCATAAAACCTTTGCGCCCGAAAAAAGCAAGGAAAACAACTGGCTGAAAGACCTTAACGGCGACGGCTCGCACGACTGGAAAGACCTCGCGGTTGAAAAAGACGAAGTATGGCGCATTGAAGACACCGACAACGACGGCATCGCGGATGTTTCGATGCGGATCCTCGACGACTTCTTCGACGAGGTTTCCGACGTGGCAGGTGGCTTGCTCGTACGTGCGAAAGACATTTTCGTAACCATCGCACCGGATGTGTGGCGTTTGAGGGACACCAACGGCGACGGCGTGCTCGACCAGAAAACATCTATCAGCCACGGTTACGGCGTTCATATCGGTTTCAGCGGCCACGGTATGTCCAACCCGATCGAAGGGCCGGATGGCAGGATCTACTGGAACATCGGCGATATCGGCGCGAACATTACTACTGCCGAAGGCGTAAAACACGAACATCCGAACTCGGGTATCATCGCCCGCTCGAACCCCGATGGAAGCGATTTTGAGATTTTCGCGCACGGCTTGCGTAACACGCACGAGTTTGTGTTCGACGAATATGGTAACCTCATCAGCTCCGATAACGACGGCGACCACCCCGGCGAAAGCGAGCGTTTGGTACACGTTGTGGAAGGCTCCGATGCCGGCTGGCGTTCCAACTGGCAGTATGGTAAATACACCGATCCTAAAAACAATAGCTACAAGGTTTGGATGGACGAAAAGCTGTTCAAACCACGCTGGGAAGGCCAGGCTGCGTACATTATTCCCCCTATCCAGAATTTTCACAACGGTCCGACCGGGATGCAATACAACCCGGGAACCGCATTGGGTAAGGAGTGGAAAAACAAATTCTTCCTTGTTGAATTCGTAGGTAACCCTGCGCGTTCGCCGATCTGGTCATTTGGTTTGAAACCAAAAGGCGCTTCATTCGTACTCGACGGTGAGAAAAACATCCTTAACGGCATCCTGCCAACCGGTATCCGTTTCGGCCCGGATGGCGCATTGTACGTTGCCGACTGGATCAACGGTTGGG
>CBIHPQ010000396.1:0-6499 GCA_966211825.1 uncultured Dyadobacter sp.
GGTCGCGCGGTTGAGCGCTCCCCCGAAATTGCCCGCGAGATCGTCGAGCGCGGCCACGAACCAGCATCGCATGGCTATCGTTGGGTCTGCCACGCCCTCTTCAAGGACTACGAGACCGAGAAGGCGGAATTGCAGAAGGCGAATGAAGAGCTCGACAAATTCGTATACAGTGCCTCTCACGACCTGCGCGCGCCGCTGATGTCGGTACTCGGTATTGTGAACCTGGCTTTGCTGGAAGACGATGTCAAATCGCAGAACGAATACCTGGAACTGATCCGGCAGTCGGTGAAGAAGCTGGACACGTTCATTATCAACATCATCGATTATTACAAAAATGCCCGCGGCGTGCCTGTCGTGACGGACATCAGCTTCGAGGAGCTCGTTACCGAGGTGCAGGCTACCATTCAATACCTGCCTGAATACGGCAACCTGAAAATGACGACGGACATCCAGCAGGAAGGCATTTTCCATTCGGACGTGATGAAGCTGCGGATCATTTTCAATAACCTGATCAACAACGCGATCAAATTCCAGGACAAGTCCAAGCCGAACCCGTTCGTACACCTGACGGTGAAATCTACCGACTCCGACGCGCGGATTATCGTGGAAGATAACGGGACCGGCATCAAGGAATCGGATCAGGACAAAATCTTCAAAATGTTCTACCGCGCAGGCGCTACCAACAGCGGTTCAGGGATAGGACTTTACATTGTCCATGAAGCGATCTCGAAATTGGGGGGAGAAATCAACGTAACTTCAAAAATCGGCCAGGGTAGTATTTTTGAAATCAACATTCCTTCTATTAACAAATAACCCCGACATGGAGCCACTGCTTAACTTCTTTTTGATAGATGACAGCGCATTCGACCTGTTCATCTACGAAAAGTTATTGATCAAAAGCGGGATTGCAAATTCAGTCAAAACTTTTAACTCGGCGCGCGACGCCCTGAAACACCTCATCACCCAGGCCGACAGTCTCCCCGATACCATTATCCTGCTGGACCTCCAGATGCCCGACATGAACGGCTTCGAATTTATCGACGAGTTCGACCAGCTATCAGAAGCCCTTCGACAGAAGGTCCGGATCTTCATGCTCTCCTCGACCATCGATACCCGGGACATTGAAAAGGCCAAGGCCAGCCGGCACATCATCGACCTGCTCCCCAAGCCACTCGAGATACCTTTTCTCAAGAAAAAGCTGGCCATCTGAAATCTTGTAGTATAATTTTTTTAGTAGGTTAAATTAGATGGACAGCCCGAAAGTTGCCGCGTCCGCTGATTTTACCGCTTGTTAACGCAAACGGCCATTTTTGCACATTTTTGATGCTTTATTGAGCTTACCACCTTCCTATATGTTGATAGTCAAGTTGATAAGTAGTCGGGCCAAGTTCTGTATACCTCCACAAATTGTCCTATAATGTAACAATCTGACCGACCATTGTCTGAAACAATGTGCCGGAGGGAACCTATTTCCTAAACCATACTATAAGGTTTCAAATCAATAATATAATTTTTTAAATATTAAAAGATTTTACGAAGGGTCGGGTACGTCTTTATTGCAAAGTCACGGACAACCAGTGCAAACTTTAACACAATGTTTAATGAAAACTGATAGCAAAACCCTGGCCGAGATTTTGAAATTGCACGCACAGTACGTTAGAGAGGTTGAATTCAGTGGTATCAAGCCCTTATCAATGGAGATTTACAAAACTAATTCCCACAATTTTGTACGCTGGATCCAGGACGAATTCCACCCCGGAAAGAAGTTACGCAAAGAAGCATTATCCTGATTAACAAAAGCACTCATTATACTCAACGTTTCGTAACATAGGCTGCCGGTGAATGGGAACACCGGCAGCTCTTTTTTTATAGCCCGTTCTTTGTTAAGTTTGGGTATACAACGGGCTACCGCCCCACCAGCACGACCAATTATGTTTTTCACGCTTTATAACCTTTTGAAAGGCCGTTTTTCCAAAGACGCCATCGAGGAAGCCAAATCCAATGAAAAAGCAATGACCCGCCAGGAGGCATTGCAACAGATGCGCAACATCGCCAGCAGGCGTTCCTCAAAAAAGGGTTAGCAAGCCGCGCCCAGCTTAGCAGCCCTGCCCGTAATAGGCGTCTTTACCGTGTTTTCTGAAATAATGCTTGTCGATCAGGCTCTGCTTGATGGTTGTTGCCGACGGGTTGATCTGTAAAGTCAGGTAAGCCATTTTCGCGATCTCTTCCAGCACGATGGAATTATAAATGGCCTTTGCAGGGTCTTTCCCCCAGGTGAACGGGCCGTGGCAAGCCACCAGCACCATTTCCACCTCTTCATAGTTCAGCTTTTCTATTCCAAAAAGATCCAGTATCTGGTTACCGGTTTCGAGCTCATAATCGCGTTGAATCCTTTCATCCGACATTACTTCTGTAACCGGAATGGCGGCTGTTAGATGATCGGCATGCGTAGTCCCGAGGTTGGGGATCGGCCTGATCGCCTGCGCCCACGCCACCGCGTACGTGGAATGCGTATGGCACACGCCCCCGATCGAAGGAAAATTCTTATAAAGCAATGTATGCGTTTTGGTGTCCGACGAAGGACGCATATTCCCTTCGACGAGGATATTATCGAGGTCCAACACGACGATATCCTCCGCTTTCAGCCGGTGATAAGGAACGCCGCTAGGCTTGATCGCCACCACACCTTCGGCCCGGTCGATACCGCTGACATTACCAAAGGTCACGATCGCCAGTTCCTCGCGGGGAATCTCCATATTGGCTTCGTAAACCTGCTCTTTGAGATATTTGTATTTCGACATTTCCGATTATCTGTAATAGGCTTCGCTCCAACGCAATTCGTTTTTCAACTGCCGCAGCGTCGTATTTTTATCGATCACCACCAGTTCCACACCTACCATTTCAGCGAAGGTTTCGATGTGCTCCGTCGTAAGGTTCTGGCTGAAAACAGTGTGGTGGGCGCCACCGGCGTAGATCCAGGCCGCGCAACCGGTTTGCATGTCGGGCTGGGGCTTCCAGAGCACGCGTGCAACGGGCAGCTTCGGCAGCTGCTCGGTTACCTCCGTCGCTTCTACCTCGTTCACCAGCAAGCGGAAACGGTTGCCCATGTCCACCAGCGACACATTCAGCGCCGGACCAGCCGGTGCATTGAACACCAGGCGCACAGGATCGTCCTTCCCTCCTATTCCCAGCGCATGCACTTCAACCGACGGTTTCCCCTTTGCAATGCTGGGGCAGATTTCAAGCATATGCGAGCCGAGCACGAGGTTATTCGATGGGTTGAAGTGATAAGTATAATCCTCCATAAACGAGTTACCGCCCGGGAGGCCACTGGCCATTACCTTTAATGTGCGTACCATCGCCGACGTTTTCCAGTCACCCTCGCCGGCATACCCGTAGCCTGCCGCCATCATCCGCTGCGAGCCGATGCCCGGCAGCTGTTTCATGCCATGCAAGTCTTCGAAAGTATTGGTATAACCCTTGAAATTTCCATCTTTCAAAAAGTATTTCAACCCGAGCTCGATCTTCGCGGCGTCTCGCAGGGCTTCGTGCCGCTGTCCACCGTTTTCCAGGCCGGAAGCGAGTTGGTAAGCGTCCGCATATTCATCCGTCAATGCGGCAATTTCAGCATCGGAAACCTGGTTGATAACCGCTACCAGATCGCCGACCGCATAGGTATTGACAGAGAACCCGAAAGTCATTTCGGCCGCAACCTTATCGCCGTCCGTAACCGCCACTTCGCGCATATTATCCCCAAAACGAACGAATTTCGCACCTTTCAGATCATGACGGCCCGCCGCTACCCTCGCCCAGCGGCCTAAACCTTCGGCTACATGTTCCTGCTGCCAATGTCCTACGATCACCTTACGGTTCAGGCGCATGCGCGTCATCATAAACCCAAACTCGCGGTCGCCGTGCGCCGACTGGTTCAGGTTCATGAAATCCATATCGATCTCCGCCCAGGGAATGTCGCGGTTGTATTGGGTATGCAAATGCAATAATGGCTTTTGTAGGATCTGCAAGCCGCGTATCCACATTTTTGCCGGCGAGAAAGTGTGCATCCAGGCCACAATACCAATGCAATTCGCTGCACTGTTGGCGGCCTGGATAATGTTGTAGATCTCGTCCGGTGATTTGACGACCGGCTTGAAAACGACCCGGACAGGTACCTGCGGGGCCTGGTCGAGGTGGCGAGCAATGATCTGCGAATGGTCATCGACCTGGCGGAGTGTCTCCTCGCCATACAAATGCTGGCTTCCCGTGATAAACCAGACTTCAAACTGTTTTAAATCAAGCATCAGGTGATTTTAATATGTTTAGATGGCCTCAGCCGCGAGTGGCTGTGCTTTTTGTAAAAATTCATTTTCGATATAATCGCCCGCTTCCAGGTATTTCTGATAAAGCTGCTGATAAACGGCCGACTGCTCCTCACGCGGCTGGTACACCGCATCGAAACCGGAGCTCATCGCTTCCTGGGCATCCTGCAAGCTGGAATGCACGCCCGCCGCCACAGAAGCGAACATGGCCGCACCCAATGCGCAAGCCTGCTCCGAAGCAGCCACTTTGATGGGCATGTTCAGTACGTCGGCCAGTGTTTGCATGACAAATGCGGACTTCTTGGCCACCCCGCCAATCGCAATGACCTGGTGAATGGGCACGCCTTCGTTCCGGAAGCGCTCGACGATCGCCTTCGAGCCATAGGCCGTCGCCTCCACCAGGGCCTTGAAAACCCTCACGCTGTCGCTCGCGAGGTTCAGCCCCAGCAACCCGCCTTTGAGCGTATGCTTGGCATCGGGCGTGCGGCGACCGTTCAGCCAGTCGATAGCGATGATGTCATGGGGTGTAACAGGGAGTTTTGCGGCTTGCTCGGCCAGGTGCGGGATCAGTTTCTGTGAAAGCGCAGCGGCTTCCTCGTCGCCGAGTAATGTGCGCACCGGCCCAACGATCAGTTTCGAGAACCACGCATAAATGTCCCCGAAAGCCGACTGCCCGGCTTCCATACCCAGCATACCGGGTACAATGGAGCCGTCGACCTGCCCGCAAATGCCTTTGATCAGCAAATGACCAACTTCCTCATTGGGAGCCACAAGCATATCGCAAGTGGAAGTTCCGATTACCTTACACAGTGAATACGGCTCGATCAGCGCGCCCACCGCGCCCATATGCGCGTCGAATGCACCCACGCCTATCACCACGTCCGTGGGAATGCCCAGCTTACCAGCCCATTCCGCTGAAATAGTGCCCATAGGCTGATCGGAAGTTTCGGTATCGGCAAAAAGCCGGTCGCGGAGGCCGTCCAGCAGGGGGTCGAGTTCTTTGAAGAATGCGTTGGAAGGCAATCCTTCGAAATCCTGGTGCCAGAGTGCCTTGTGGCCGGCTGCACACCGTGAACGTTTCAAAAGCAGTGGGTCGGTAACCCCGGTGAGCTCTGCCGAAACCCAGTCGCAGTGCTCTACCCACGAAAATGCTCTCTCGCGCACGGCCTCGTCCACGCGCAGCGTGCGCAGTATTTTTGCCCAAAACCATTCGGAAGAATAGATCCCGCCGACGTATTTGGTAAAATCAATATCATAGCGATGCGCCAGCGTGTTGAGCTCCTCGGCTTCCGCATTCGCAGTATGGTCTTTCCAAAGGATAAACATCCCGTTCGGGTTTTCCGCGAATTCGGGAAGCAGCGCCAGCGGCGTACCGTTCCGGTCCACGGCAACGGGTGTGGAGCCCGTCGTATCCACGGAAATGCCCCGCACACGCTGCCGCACAGCCGCGGGAGCTTGGTCCAGTGCGCCGCGAACGGCATTTTCCAGACTTTCGAGATAATCGAGCGGATGCTGGCGGAATTGCGAAACGGCCGCGTCGCAATACTTGCCTTGTTTCCAGCGCGGATACTCCTGCACAGCCGTCCCGACCTGCTCGCCCGTGCCTGCATTCACCACCAATGCCCTGACAGAATCAGTACCGAAGTCGATACCAATGACGTAGTTCTCTTCCATAAATATCGGTTTAGGATGTTCTCAGACCAATTTGACGCATTTATTTAACTTATCACCTAACAAATATAAATAAATTTGTTTTTAGTGTATTAATGACACAATTTAAATTTTGAATGATTGAATGACCGAATGATTGAATAGTCACGTGTAGTCAGGTATGGTCAAGTATAGTCATTAGTTGTGCGGCATCGAAATGGTCATTAAAAACGCCTCCCAAAGTCCCTGACTATCCCTGACAAAGCTTGACTACACCTGACTATTCACCCATTCAGTCATTCACTCATTCAATCATTCAATCATTCAATCATTGATCTCATCGAATCCGGCATAAAATTCCAGAACGAGTGGAATTTCGTCTTGTAGCGTTCGGCGTCGAGTTTGTAGAGCGTGGCCTTTTTGGTGGCGCTGTTGTTGTTTTTCTGGCCGGTATCGATGAGCAGGCCGGTGGAGAGCAGCTTGCGGCTGAAATTCCGGCGGTCGATGGGGATGTTGTAAATCGCTTCATAGAG
>CBIHPQ010000397.1:0-6494 GCA_966211825.1 uncultured Dyadobacter sp.
AATAATACTTATGAAACATTTATTACTTTTTATACTTTTTATATCATCTCCCCTAATTGCCCAGCAGCGCACGCTCACAGGCGTGGTGCAGGCCGAAGACGGCGCACCGCTCCCGGGCGTGAATGTGGCGGTCAAGAACACTCGCCAGGGCACCATTACCGATACCGAGGGCCGGTTTACGCTTCCACTTGTAAAAGGCGAAACGCTGGTATTTTCATTTATCGGTTTCACAGCCAAAGAGTTGGCTATCACTTCTGCCAACGAATACAATGTAACCCTGGTCGCCAGCACGCACACGCTCGGCGAAGTGCAGGTGGTAGGCTCCCGCAATGCCAACCGAACCAAGATCGACTCGCCGGTGCCGGTGGACGTTATCGATCTCAAACCCTTGCTGGAATCGGCGCCGCAGGTGAGTATCACGCAGTTGCTGCAATACGTTTCGCCCTCGTTTCATTCCGTGAACGGCAGCAATGCGGGCGATGCCGGCTCTGCGCTGAACCTTTCGCAGCTGCGCGGCCTGGGCGTGGACCAGCTGCTGGTGCTCGTCAATGGCAAGCGCAGGCATAAAAGCGCCAATATCAACTGGGGCGGGCTGGGCAATGGCGCTACCGGTTACGACCTCAACTCCATACCCACTGCTGCCATCGAGCGCGTGGAGATCCTCCGCGACGGCGCTGCGGCCCAATACGGCTCCGATGCCATTGCGGGGGTGATCAATATCGTGCTCAACAAGAGCGTCGACCAGCTTGCATTGAGCTCCACAGCGAGCGTCCGTCGCCGCGGTGATGGCCTTACCACGCGTACCAATGCCAATTATGGTTTTGCATTGGGCAAAAGCGGCGGTTACCTGAACACCACCGCGGAATTTGCTACCCAGGCGATCTCACTTTTGCCAGGTAACGACGATGCGGGCCTTTACCTGGGGCCGGTATATGGCGGCGGCGCCAACACGCGCAACTACGACGCCATTTATACGAAAGAAATCGACGAGGCCATTCTGAAATCCCGTGGTATCGACCGCCACCATTTCGACCGGCGCGGCGGAGGTTCCAATAAAGCCAAGGACGCATTGCTGTTTTTTAACGCCGCCGTGCCCATACGCCAGAATGCCGAACTCTATGCATTTGGCGGCATCAGCCACCGCAACTCGCAGTTTACCGCCGTATACAGGCTACCGGGATGGACCGAACGCAACAATGCCTTCCTCTACCCCGACGGCTTTTTGCCAGCCATGGAAAACATCATTACCGACAAATCGTTTGCCATCGGGATCAAGGGCAAGATCCGTGAATGGGACGTGGATATTTCCAATGTGTATGGCAAGAATGATTTCGGGAATGTGATTACCAACTCGCTTAATGCCAGTCTCGGCCTGAAATCACCCACTACTTTCGACGCCGGCAGCTACAATGCGAGCCAGAACACGGGCAGCATTGATATCAGCCGCTATTTCCCGAAGGCATTGAAAGGCATTAACGTGGCATTCGGGGCGCAGTACCGGGTGGAAACTTACCAGATCGTCGCCGGCGAAGAAGCTTCCTATTCCAAAGCCGACCTCAGGACAATCTACGGCCTGGACACGACTGCGGCAGGCATTGTATACCAGGTCAAAGAAGGCAGCATCGGCCTGAACGGCCTCTCGCCCGGGTCACAGATCCACGCGGGCTTCCGTCCTGAAAATGCAGTGAACGTGAACCGTTCGGCCCTTGCGGGTTATGCGGATATTGAAGCCAATATTACCGGTAAATGGCTCGTTTCCGGCGCATTACGACTTGAAAGCTTCTCCCAGCTGCGGAATGTAACTACCTATAAAATCGCCACCCGGTACAGCATCACCGACTGGCTGGGCGTCCGTGCGTCGCATAACACCGGCTTCCGCGCTCCCGATCTTGCTCAATACTACTACACTGAAACATCGACCAGCTTCCAGCAGGGCCGCGCGATCGACCAGGTGACGGCGTCCAACCAGAGCGCCGCCACCCGCGCGCTGGGCATCCCCACGCTCACGCCCGAGAAATCGAAAGGTTACACCGTCGGTTTTACTTCCCAGCCGTTCCGCAACTTCGAGCTGACGGCCGATGCCTACCTGGTGGATATCGACAACCGCGTGGGCAATACCGGTAACTTTTCGGCGACGGACGTGAACCTGCCGGCGGAAGTGCGCACGCTGTTTGTGCAAACCGGTACTACGCAGGCCAAGTTTTTCTACAACTCGTTCGGCACCCGCACAAAAGGGCTTGAAATCACGGGGAGCTACCGCACGCCTTTCCGGAATGGGACGCTGAGCCTGTTGCTGGGGGCCAATTTTGTAAAAAACGAGGTGACGCAGGTTAATACACCGAAAGGACTGGAAGCCTACCGATACATTATTTTCAATGACGGTGAAAAGGCGCGGGTGACGTCCAACATCCCCGGGCAGAAGATCACATTACAAGGTATTTTCAAGAAAAACCGGCTTACCTACCTGGCCCGCGCCGTCTATTTCGGCTCGGTAACCAATGCCTCGGCGCTGAATGCGACTTTTCCCAAACCGGATTATTTCTACCAAAAACTCAAACCGATCTGGGTGGCAGATGTGTCGGTGGCTTATACGCTTTCCAAATCCATCCAGGCGACCCTCGGGGTTAACAACCTTTTCAACGAACTCGGCGACTATTCCGACCCCAAACTAAGCGCATTGAACAACCCGTCGATCATCGGGATCCAGAACGGGAGTGCCGGGGTCCAGCCATTCATTCGTATCACTGCAAAACTTTAACCGCAATCAGATCATGAGAACATTCAAGCGACCGGCCCGCACGTACCTGCAACTGCCCGGCATCATAGCGGCCATCTTCCTCGCTTCGGGCTGCAAAGATACCGGCTACCTCGACATCGACGCCGCCGACCGGCCTCCGCTCAGCGCCTACATCAGCTTCGTCAATGCCCGCCCCGTCGACGCGGGCCTGTACTTCTGGACATTCACCGATAAAATGACCTCCGCGCCGGTGGGCCCCAATAAGGCGTCGGAATATCTCCCGACGGTGTTTGGCAACGTGCAAATTAACTTCACGGAGGGTACCAACACGAGCTACAAGGCCTCCTACCAGTTCGGCAACTCGGCCACGTTCACGGCCACCGGCCGGCCCAACGGCCCGATAGCGACATTCTACCACACGGTAGTGGCAGCGCGGACGGCCAACAACAAAGCCGACTCGCTGATCCTTTTCTACGACGATCTCAAAGCCCCGGCCTCGGGAAAGGCGAAGCTGCGGTTCATTAATCTCTCGCCGGGTACGGGTGCATTAAATGTCGTTCAAAACGGAAAAACGCTCTTTAATCAGGTCGCTTACGGCCGGGCTGCCAACTCGGCATTGTCGGGCGAAGCGTTAAGCGCCTGGTCACTCGGTCCGTTCGAAACCGTCGACGCCGGTGCATTGAATGTAGATTACATTGATGCATCCACGGCCGCAAAACTCGGAACCGCCAGCCTTCAACTCGAAGCCGGCAAAATATATACGGTCTTCACAAGAGGCCTGCCGAACGCCACGCCGGCATTCGGCACGAGCGTCATCGAACATCCTGTGAAGTAAATGGTGATTGGACAAGTCTAAGCCGCGCTGCCGATTGGCGGCGCGGCTTTTTGTACTACAAAAATATTTATTCCAAAACGACCACCTTCAATTTCGAGAATTGTGCAATTCTTCTGAAATCGGATTTATTAAAAGTATACAACTCATCGCAATGCCGCTCGGCGATGGCGGTATGGAGACAATCGTTGATATGCTGAAAGCCCACATTTTTACACAGCGACATTGCCCGCTGCATTTCAGGTACATCGTAGCTAACTGGCCCGAAAGTCAGGAAGGTGTTCAAAGTCGATTCGACATCCTGCTTCCTTAACCCTAATCGATTCAAAACATAGGCAGTTTCCTGCATCGTTAGAAAAGACAATTTCAGTTTTCCCGAAGACATTATCTTGTCAAAAATGTTTTTAGCAATCCGGTATTTCGAAACATCTTGCGGCACCAAAAAATGAATCAATACGTCTGTGTCGAGGTAAATCATAAATTCACCTCATCTGCGAGTTTAGAAATATCGATGTTGGGATCGACTTTTACTTCTTTGAACATCTCCCGGAGCGCCACTACGGATGGGTATAGGTCTTGCTGCGACACGTCGTCTGGTTTAACGTGTTCAACAACTACCCTTAATTCCTTATCACCAAACATCCTCCTGACAAGGTCGACGAATGCAGGCGTTAGACTTCCGGCCTTCATATGAAAAGTGTGTTGCATAGCTTTGTGGATTTGCTTTTCTCAAAAATAGCACTTTCAGAAAGCCTAAGCAACCCGGATGGAGGAAATGACAAGTTAAACAAATCACTAATTATCAGGCGCTACGCCACAGAAAGCATTCGGCGGCTTAGCGCGCTTACCCGGATGCCTTTCAGGTATTTCGTCCGTTCTTCGATTTCGTTCTGGTAACGGAACGTGTAGCCCGGGCCGGCGAGGCGTTTGAATTCGCGGGTAGCTTCTTTGATTTGCTTGCGTGAGATACCGCTGTATTCGAGTTGGAGCAGCTGGGATCTTTCCGGGGTGGATTTTTTGAGCTTCCAGTATTGCGGGTGGTTGGACCCGATCGGCTCGCGGAAGTCGGTGTCGTGCTTTTCGCGGATGAGAAATTCGTAATCGATGATGATCTCTTTGCGGCTGCGGGCCACCTGCCCTCTTACCACGATCTTGGCCTCCCGGCCCACGCTCAGATGAAATGTCTTTTCTAATATCATGACGGTTTCCAGTTAACAGGAGTTGACGCCTTCGCCTCCAAAATTCTGTTCCAGCAATAAGTGGTGTACGCTGAATTAAAAGTCTACTTGTTTTATAGACAAAGTAAAGTTAAAATTACGACTCTTCAAAACTTCGGTTACAAAACTTCGCTCCCGCTATGAAACAATTGGTTTTGCCCATCAAATTTTTCGATCTTGCCGCATTCCCTTACCCGAACCTTTTATTGAATATGAACATCCGATTTGCCGCCTGGCTGCGATCTCCGATCATAGCCGCCCTGTTGCTCCTTACCTACCCTGCCGCCGCACAATCTACACAAAAAGGTAAACCCAATGTCATCGTTTTCCTCGTCGACGATATGGGCTGGCAAGACACCTCGGTACCGTTTTGGACCAAAGCCACCGATTTCAACCGCCGTTACCACACGCCCAACATGGAACGTCTCGCCCGCGAGGGCGTCAAGTTCACGAATGCATACGCGATGCCCGTGTGTACGCCCACCCGCGTGAGCCTGATCACGGGCGTGAATGCCGCGCACCACCGCGTGACGCACTGGACCTCACCCGACAAGAACAAAAACACCGATTACGCGGATCCAACGTTCAATGCCGTCGACTGGAATATCAACGGTTTCAGCCCGACAGCGGGCGTGGAGCATACTTTCCATGCCACCGCATTGCCCGAAGTGCTCCGGCAGAATGGTTATTACACCGTCCACAGCGGCAAGGCACATTTCGGTTCCTCGGGCACGCCCGGTTCCGACCCTTTGAATGCCGGATTCGATATCAACATCGCAGGAAGCTCGATCGGCCACCCGGCAAGCTATTCGGGCCGGGCGAGTTACGACAACCCTGCCAACGGAAAGCCTAACCGCAATGCCGTACCGGGGCTGGAAGCCTACCACGGCACCGACACTTTTCTGAGCGACGCGATCACGACCGAGGCGCTGAAAGCGATCGACAAGCCGGTAACCGAAAAGAAACCGTTCTTCCTCTACCTGGCGCATTACGCAGTTCACATTCCGCTCACGGCCGATCCCCGTTTCTTGAATAAATACCTGCAAGCAGGCCTCGACAGTACCGAGGCAAAGTATGCCGCTTTGGTGGAAGGTATGGACAAAAGCCTGGGCGATGTACTCAAATACCTCGACGACAAAAAGATAGCCGATAACACGGTAGTACTCTTTATGTCGGATAACGGCGGACTCAGCACCAGTCCCGCACGTGGCGGGAAGGCGTGGACGCATAATCTGCCGCTCAAAGCCGGCAAAGGCTCCGTATATGAAGGCGGTATCCGCGAGCCGATGCTCGTGCGGTGGCCGGGCGTCGTGAAAGCGGGCGCGGTGGCTGAGCAATACGTGATCGTGGAAGATTTTTTTCCAACCATTCTGGATATCGCGGGCGTGAAGAATGCCAAAACTGTCCAGAGAATTGACGGAAAGACTTTTTTGCCTGTTCTCAAAAATCCTGCATTCCGCGACGACCAACGCGGGCTGGTTTGGCATCATCCCAACCGCTGGATCGCCGCCGAAGGACCTAACATCCATTATGCAACGGCATTCCGCCAGGGCGACTGGAAACTCATTTACGATTACCGCCAGGCGAAGCTCGAACTGTACAACTTGCGCGACGATATCGGCGAAGAACGCGATCTGGCAGCTTCCAATCCTGCGAAAGTAAAAGAACTTGCTGCCCTATTGACCAAACAGCTCAAAACATGGAATGC
>CBIHPQ010000398.1:0-6452 GCA_966211825.1 uncultured Dyadobacter sp.
ACGATAAATCTGCGTAATGCTAATCGATTGAAAGAGAAAATGTTATTGATGGTTAGTCATGATCTGCAATCGCCTTTGCATTTTCTGAAATATCTATCACAACTAAATTATGAAGCTTTACACATTCAACAGAATGAAAAGGCATCAGAAATAAGTCTTGAAATAAAGAATACCGCCCATAAAATTTCTTCATTTGTAGAAGAGTTCAAACTCTGGGCAAGAGTGCAGGACGAGACATATAGCCTAAGGTTAGATAAGGTACCCCTTCGTTCGTTGCTGGAAGAGCTGCGGACTTTTTTCGAAGAATTGTTTGAACTTAATGGCAACAAGCTGATGATTACCGTAGGGGATGGCATAACGGTGCAAGCAAACCGGTCATTGTTAAAAGCGTCCCTCCGCAACATTATCGACAATGCCAACAAAAATACCCGGAATGGTACAATCACAATTTCCTGTACTATTGAGCGCGAGAATGAGGGAATTATTACCATCACAGATACCGGTGTTGGAATGTCCTCCGAGGAGCTTCAAAGGATTGCAGACCTTATGATGTCTGCGCAGAGGGGTGATTCGATCGAGCCGGATGGCAGCCTGGGATTCCAGTTTATCATTGATTTCTCCCTACGACTAAACGCCGTATTGGAAGTGCAGAGTAGCAAGGAAAAGGGTACGGCTATATCGGTAAAGAACCTTAAGATAATTGACAGAACGACGGTCAGTTCATCTACTTCGCGGTAATTGCATACGTCGAAGCAAGTGTAACCAATTCTTTACGGCTGGAGATATTTAATTTGCTAAAAACGCGATGTTTCAACGTATTGATAGTTCCGTATTGCACTTGTAATGTTTCGCTGATCTTCGTGGGCGAGAGATCCTGCAACATCAGCAAGGCAACCTGCAATTCCCTTGGGGTGAGTTGATCAAACGGATTAATAGACTTCCCTTCAAGTGATGATTGGATCAGGATGTTTGTAAGCTCATTGCTGATATACCTTTTTCCGGATAGGATTGTTTTCACTGCCGTTTCGAGTTCCTCCTTCGGAGCATCTTTTTTTAAATAGCCTTGTGCGCCGAGTTGGATCGTCCACATACCATACAATTCCTCCTCATTCATTGATATGACAAGTACTTTCGTTTGTCCATAGGAGTTTTTAATAAAATGTAACAGGAGACTGGGATCGGTATTAGGCATCACTAGATCTAGCAAAAGGACGTGATAGTCATTTTTTCGTATTTGATCCATAACTTCTTCGCCATTGCGTGCCTCATCCACTTCGCAATTTGAGAATGTTGCTTCTAGCATTGTTTTTAGTCCAAAACGCACGATAGAGTGATCATCTGCTATCAGGAATCTAATCATATAATGGCTTCTCAGTGAAGTTGCTGTTACGAGCTGATAGCAGAACTATAACCAACGCAAGTGTAACAGGGGTGGTGTGATTTAATTGGATAAATGACCTAAGGCCAAAAGTAATTTCTTAGAAAATATTGGTTTACAACTTAACCAGCAAATGAGCAATGGATCTATTGCGCAGCAATTATACAGATAATTGTCGGCTTTACAGTGATGAAGTTGGTTTCCTGATCCGTAGTCGGGGTCAAGGAGAACCAGCAAGTCGGCCAGCAAAGAAGCGATTTTTTTGGGGTAAACGTCTTTGAGCCAGGCAATGGCGCCCGACGCTGCATGTCAGCCCGCAGTACTCAGTGGGCAAGGTTAACATCATCGATGACCGAGACGACTATTATGGCCAAAAGCTGTACGGCAAGTATGTTTCGTGAGCGTGATCCACCATCGTGATATCGCGAATGTCGTAAAAATGGCCTTGGTCGGAACCGGCGTTCGGACGAAAATTGCCGGTCGGCCAGGCACAAACGTCTCCTACGTCTACCCGGGGAAAATCTTGGCAATCATTCGCCCGATCTCTACAAAATCATCGTGATTGCTAACCGATCGTTTTTCGGTTTCGTCCATATTTTGTTGCGTGAATGGATAGATTAACAAAAAATTGCTTTGCAGCGAATGTTGATTGAGAAAATCCGGCAGCTGGCTCATTTTAGGAAAATAGGACACCATGCCACGTTTAGCCATAAACATGATCAGCCCTTCGTCGTCGGCGATCGCCGCGGCCGCCTGCTCAGCCTGTGCCCAATAATCGATGGTGTGCAGCGACAGCTCGATGCCTGACTTTTTAGCTACCCGCTCGATGATACTGGTGATCGCGGCACTGGTGTAAAAGGCCATTTCCGAGCCCGATGATTTCGCAATATTCCACACGCGGAGCAATGCGTGAAAAAAGCCAGGCTCCTTCTCCGCTTTGGGCGGGATAAGCACAATGTACTTTTTGATCGTCGAAATTGGTTGAGCGGCATGGTAGATCAGCGTGTTAATGTTTTCATTTTGCAGATAACCATTGGTAAGGTTATAAACCAGCGACGGGGTAAAACCTTTGTTGGGCTGCAATGCAAGAATCAAGTCGGTTATTTTTTGTTCCTTGATAACATTATTGATACCCGTGGCCACATCACTATCGTACCTGGTGAGTGGCTGGACCCGGACGTCAGCAGCTGCGGCAGCGGTCACTGCCAGGCGCAGTGTTTTTTCAGCATTTTTGACGGATGATTCATTCTTCTCGTCGTTGATGACATTTAATGCAAATAACCTGTCCCTATTATTAGCTGCCTTCAAAAGCAAGCTTAAATTCATGGTCCTTTCAACAGTTTCCTCATAGTTAACGGCGATCAGGATATTTTCGACCTCTGGATTGCTGCCGGATGCAGTCGCTTCATTGTCCGCTTCCGCAATTTTGGCCGCGCTCGACATAGAGACGAACGACGAAACGGTACAGGAAATGAGTATCAGCAAAATGCTGCCATTGAGCACGTGTTCGCTCAGCAAGCGTACAGGCTCACCGGTTTCGGTTTCGGAGAGAATGATGTTGTAACCCACCATTACCGCCGCCAACGTTGCCGCCGCGGACGCAGAACTTAACCCGAAAATGATCATCCCTTCATCCTTGGTCATTCTGAATGCCTTCTGTGTAAACACTGCCGCCAGGTACTTCCCGCCAATGGAAGCAACGACCATCACAGCCGCGACACCAAGCGTTTCGAGACTTTTGAAAAATACGGTGAAGTCGATCAGCATACCTACACTGATCAGGAAAAAGGGGATAAATATGGCATTACCGACAAATTCCACGCGGTTCATGAGTGCTGAGGTGTGCGGGATTAGTCTGTTGAGTGCAAGCCCGGCGAAAAATGCACCGATAATCGCTTCAATACCGGCCAGCTCGGCCAGTACGGCTGCGAGATAGATCATCACCAGTACAAATATGTATTGAGAAATCTTGTCATCGACTTTCTTGAAAAACCATCTTCCTACAATTGGAAATACAAACAATACCGTGAGGCTGAATGCCATAACCGAAAGGCCCAGGCGAAGCCAGAATGCACTATTTACTTCGCCTTGCGTCATGCCGACCACCACGGCCAGTACCAATAGTGAAAGCACATCCGTCAGCATCGTTCCCCCTACTGTGATGTTGACGGACAACTTTTTAGCTACACCCATCTTGCTCACGAGCGGGTAGGCAATCAGGGTGTGAGAGGAAAAAAGGCTGGCAAACAGGACCGATGTGAGCATTGGAAAATTGAGGAAATAATAGCCTCCTATTAATCCCAGAATAAAGGGAACAGCAAATGTGAACACCGTAAACGTGATGCTCTTGCCCATATTCTTCTTGAAATCACCCATATCGATTTCGAGCCCGGCCAGGAACATGATGTAAAGCAGGCCGGTCGTACCGGTTACCACCACACTACTGTCGCGGGAAAGTAGATTCAGGCCACTGGGCCCCACTACGGCGCCGGCAATCAGCAAGCCCAGCAAATGCGGCACTTTAATTTTGTTGAGCATCAGGGGCGCACCCAGTATGATGATCAGTTCGAGCAGGAATTTCAATACCGGATCTTCGATCGGTAAACTGCCGATGTGGATGTTGAGCAGCGGCATAAGCTAGCGGTTGGTTAAGCGGTTCAGCTCGATGGAAAATTTCGCGGTGCAAGACCTGTCGATGCCCGTTGTTTGGATTCCTTTGATCAGGTTTTTATTGTCACGATCCAGGTCGACGGTCAGTTCTATATTTTTACCCGCCGAAGAGTCGCTAGCGTAATGCAGTTGGATACTGGTACTGTCGAACTTTGCAGAAAACACACGGACGACCTTGTTGTTGCTGATCACGCGCGTGTAAAGTCCGGTGGAATCGCTGACGAACTCCCAGGTATTGGAACGCTGGTCGCCGATCACATATTCACTACAATTGGATTCGCGGCAAACGGATTTACCACTCCAAAGACCCGCGATAGCATCCGGCCAGCGCTGGGTGACAAAGGCCGTATCCCTGTTGGTCAGCAGGCTGTCTCGCATGCGCAGAAGCGACTGATAATCTGCCTCTTTAACCGAAAACTCTTTCTCGCGAGCAAGTATGCCCTGCTCCCGCAGATCAAGCTCATGCGCCTTTTCTTTGTCCTGACACCCCCAAATCAGGATCAGTGTAACGAATGCGCCAAGGAGGTATTTGTGAAGTGTCATAGAAATGCAGTTCAAGTAGGACATGCAGGCCGTGCCGGCCCGAAGGCAATGAGTATGGCCGGCAAAGTAAAAAAAATGTATTTATTTAAAAGGCAAAATCACCCCGAATGCGCTTGAAGCAGGCTGCGGTAACGGTCGAGCAACCTCGATTTGGCAATGAAACCTACGTAACGCCCTTTGGAATCGGTAACAGGCAAATGCCACGAAGCAGTCTGGTCAAATTTGGTCACAATCCTGGCGACAGGATCCGTTTCAGCAAGAGTCGCGACCGGCTGCCGCATAAACGAAGCAACCGACAACTCGCCTTCACCGCCCGGAACAAACAAATAAGGGTGCAGCTCATTGACTAGAATGATGCCCTGTAAAAATCCTTCGCTATCGACCACGGCCAATTGAGGATGCCGATTTTCGTGCAATGTATTGATAAAGTTTTCAAATGGCAGGTCGATATGCACTACCGGCACGTCGTAATCGATAAAATCGAGTGTGTTCAGCTGTGAAAGCAGGTTACGGTCGTGCTCCCGCGTAAATATTTTCCCTTCGTCGGCGAGCCTTTTCAAGTCGGGAGAAATGGTGGAGAACCATTTGGAAATCAGAAAAGACATGACGCCCACCACCATCAATGGTATAAAGAGATCGTAACCGGAGCTAGACTCTGCGATCAGGAAAATCGCCGTAAGGGGCGCGTACAGAACCCCGCTCATCACGCCGGCCATGCCTACCAGCACTAGATTCGCCACCGGCACGTCGGAAATACCGATAAAGTTGCACGACAATGAAAATACGAAACCCAATGTCCCGCCCGCAAAAAGTGATGGCGCGAAGTTACCACCGTTACCGCCACTGAAGATCGTGATGGAGCTTGCAAATGCCTTCAGAAGGCACACGATTGTCAGGAAAACGACAACCGCCCACTTCTGGCCACCGATTCCGCCAAAAAAACTATTGTTCATCAGCTCACCCACCTCGCCATTCACAAGCGCTTTGATGGTCTCATAGCCTTCTCCGAAAAGCGGCGGATATAAAACACAGAGTACTGACAGTGCCGCGCCGCCAATCATCGCTTTGCGGAGCCTGCCAACTTTCAGGTTGGCAAAAAAACGTTCGACCTGATGTCCGATCACTACAAAGTACCGCGCATAAAGACCAGATAAAATCCCCAGCACAAGGTAAAATGGCAAGTTATGGTAGTTAAACGGATGGCGGGTGCTAAAATGGAACAGGACCTGCTCGTTGAGCAGCATCCTGGAAAGTACATTACCGCAGACGGCGGCGAGTACAAGCGGGATAAAGTCTGTGAACACGACACCAGTGAGCAGGATTTCGACGGCAAACATCATTCCGGCGATGGGCGCATTGAATGCCGAAGCGATCCCCGCCGTGGCCCCGGCCGCCAGCAACAACGTTCGCTCGCGGTAATCGAGCTTGTAGACCTGGGCAAAATTGGATCCCACCGCTGAGCCCGTGACGGCAATCGGGCTTTCCAAACCCGCAGAACCTCCAAGTCCCACGGTAATCGCACTTTGCACTATTTGCGAGTACATTTTCACAGGCGCAACAATGCTGGAATTTTGGGCGATCTCATGCAAGATAGCCGGTATACCTTTGCGGTCGTTGCCGCCAAAGAACAGGATCACGACAACGGAAGTGAGCACAATACCCAGGAAGGGAAACAGGGCGTAAAAAAAGATTTGCGTCTGGAAATATACCTTGTGGGTGATCAGGTTGTGGATCGCGTGCACCAGTGATTTCAGAATAACACCGGCCAATCCTGCGCTACATCCCACAAGGATACCGGACAATATCATAAACTGCGACCGGGTAAGGATGTTTTTAAGCCAAAAGATTACAACTTCATACA
>CBIHPQ010000399.1:0-6443 GCA_966211825.1 uncultured Dyadobacter sp.
CAAGGCAGGCGCCACTACCATGACCTCCATGCAATACGTACTCGAACTGCAGCGCGACTGGGGCCGGAGCGCTACCTACAATGCGGTGACCGACCTGTTCCGTGACTACGGCGGTGCTTACGGCATCGGGATACAGTATTCGAGGGAAATGATCAAGCATTGATCATGATGCTTTCTTCCAGAATCATAGCCATTTGCCTGCTTGGAACCATTACGTGCAGCTTCGGGCAAAACCGGGCAGACCTGATCGTCGTCAATGCAAAGGTGTACACGATGGCGGTCGACGGGGAAACTGCCCAATCGGTGGCCATTGCCTCCGGCAAAATACTGGCTGTCGGGAGCAATGCACAGGTGCTCAAAACGAAAGCAAAAAATACCAGGGTCATCGACGCAGGCGGCCGGGCGGTCATCCCCGGATTGTTCGATAGCCATTTGCACGTCATCCGCGGCGGGCGGTTCTACAATGCGGAATTGCGATGGGACGGCGTGAAAACCTTGAAACGGGCCCTGGAAATGCTCCGGGAGCAGGCGCAGCGCACACCGCCAGGCCAATGGGTGCGGGTAGTGGGCGGCTGGAACGAATACCAGTTTGCGGAGAAGAGGCTTCCGACCCTGGCCGAAATAAACGACGCGACCGGTAATGTGCCCACCTTCATTTTGTACCTCTACGGAAAGGCTTGGCTCAATAAAGCCGCAATTGCAGCTTTGAACATCGGCGGAGACACGCCTAATCCGCCAGCGGGCCTGATTGAAAAGGACGAAAACGGAAAGCCGACGGGCCTGCTCGTAGCCGAACCGAACGCATTCATCCTGTATTCGACTTTGGCCAAACTCCCTGAGCTTACCGCCGGAGAAAAGATCAATTCGACCATACAGTTCATGACGGAGCTGAACCGGCTGGGCATTACGGCGGTAATGGATGCCGGGGGCGGGTTCCAGAATTTTCCGGACGATTATGCGATAACCGATTCGCTGCATCGTACAGGGCAACTCACAGTGCGGCTTCCGCATTACCTTTTCGCACAAAAAAAGGGTACGGAACTGGCCGACTACACGCGTTGGATCGATATGGCCGACGTAGGTCACGGGCATTCGGACAATGAAAGCGGAACAGGCTATGGCGTTGCCGGCGGGGGTGAAAACCTGGTTGCAGAAGCGGCGGATTTCGAAAATTTCCTCTTCCCGCGTCCGGACCTGCCGCCTACCATGCCGGGGCAACTCGCTCCGGTGATTGAGTTGCTGCTTAAAAACAAATGGCCCTTCCGGCTCCATGCGACATACGATGAAAGCATTTCAAAAGACCTGGATGTGATTGAACAGGTAAGCAAGCAAGTCCCTATCGATGGAATTCCCTGGTTCTTCGATCACGCCGAGACGATCAGCGAGGCGAATATGCGGCGGATCAAGGCATTGGGCGGCGGCATCGCGATCCAGCACCGCATGGCCTACCAGGGTGAGCTGTTTGTTAAACGCTATGGGCAGAAGGCGGCGTCGGCGGCTCCGCCGGTAAAGAAAATGCTTGAATTGGGGCTGCCCGTTGGCCTGGGCTCCGACGGAACCCGCGTCGCTTCCTATAATCCCTGGGTTGCCTTGCAATGGCTGGTCACGGGTAAAACCGTCGGCGGTACTCAGACCGTGGATCAGGAAAACGTTCTCGACCGTTTTACGGCATTGCGTTTATTGACCTCCGGTGGTTATGAACTCCTGAAAGAGCATGCAAAGGGCGTCATCCACCCCGGAGCTGCCGCGGACCTTGTGCTGCTCAGTCAGGACTACTTTTCGATAGCTGATGATCAGATCGATTCCACTACTTCTGATCTGACGATCCTGGGCGGCAAGATCGTTTGGGCCGACGAACCATTTGCTTCCATAGGGCCGCAGAAGCTGCCAGTCATTCCCGAATGGAGCCCGGTTAAGCATTATGGCGGCTACCAGGCTGAATAAATGGCGCTGCAAAGCCTGGTGCCTGATGACGATCCTGCTGGCGGGATCAGGGGTTTGTTTCGGGCAGGAGACCGGGTTTAAAACGCTGCGGTATGATGAGGATCACAGTCCCCTTAGAGCCGACTCCTCGGGGGGATTGTACAACAGGATCAAGCATTTGCCTTTGGGGCACACGCGCTCGTACCTGTCACTGGGCGGCGAAGTGCGCTATCAGTACTTCCGGTATAAAAATCCGGGCTGGGGTTCCGAGCCGCGAGACCCGGACGGATTTGCCCTGAGCCGGTTCCTGACCCACGCCGACCTGCACGTGGGCGGGCGTGTGAGGGTTTTCACGCAATTGCAGAGCAGTATGGCAGCCGGAATGAGCGCCGCCAGCCCGGTAGACGAAAACCCGCTGGATATCCACCAGTTGATGATGGACATTGATTTATCTGCCAAAAAGAATAAGCGGCTGCTGTTCCGGATCGGGAGGCAGGAGCTCAGCTACGGTTCGCAGCGCCTGATTTCCGTGCGTGAGGGCCCAAACAGTCGCCAGGCGTTCGACGCGGCCAGGCTTGTATACGCGCAGGAGTATATCCGGGGCGATGCATTTTATTCAACTTATGTAAATGCGCGAAAGCAAATTTTCGACGAGCGCTTCTGGAATGGTTCCAGCCGGCTTTGGGGTAGCTACATTGTAATTCCACCCATCAGCAGGTTTCCGGGGCTAGATCTTTATTACCTGGGCGTGCGCAACGAGGGGACTTTTACCGACGTCGCGGGCCGTGAGCAAAGGCATTCTGTCGGTACCCGCATCTGGAAAAACAAGAACCGCGTCTCCTGCGACCTGGAAGCAGTGTACCAGTTCGGGCGCATATCAGCCTCGCAGATCCGTGCCTGGACCATTTCCTTAAATGCATATTACCGTTTGAATGCCAGTCCGTTAAGGTCTGTTTTTGGAATAAAATCGGAGCTCGTCAGCGGAGACAGGCAGCACGGCGACGGCTTGCTCAATACATTTAATCCCTTATACCCGAGAGGGGCATACTTTGGTCTGGCATCGCTGATCGGCCCTTATAACCTGGCTGATCTTCATCCCTATGTTCAGCTCGGGCTGGGGCGGCACATTACCTGGTCTGTCGATTACGATGCATTCTGGCGAATGAGCCGTAACGACGGGTTGTATGCAGTCAATGGTGCCTTGATTCACAACGGGTTGGGTATCAGATCCAATGCTATTGGCGGACAGCTTGGTACCGATATAGGCATCGAGCCGAACCGCTTCCTGGATCTGAAACTGGAATTCACGTGGTTCGATACGGGGAGGTTCCTGCAACAGGCGGGCCTCGGAAAGCCGATTTACATGGCTGGATTTACCGCTGCCCTTAAATATTGAGGACCTGCGATGTGTACAGCAAGGCCGGTATTGCGCACATTGGCCATGCTTTGCAGCCTGCCTAATTTTGTTCGATAAACTTCCCGCCTGTCATTTTACCCTTCATTTCACAAACCTTTTAACCATTTTAAATCATGAACCCGATTGACCAGTTCAGCGACGCGCAATTCGCCAGCGACGAGTGTGGCGACACATTGTGGAACGAGGAAAACCTGAATCCACCCGGCGCGCAGGCCCTCACAGCTTATTCTTACCTCACCAATAATCAATCTATCACAATGAAGACCAAACATCAGTACATCAAGATCAATGGCGTGAATATCTTTTACCGTGATGCCGGCCCGCAAGATGCGCCGGTCCTGGTTTTGCTTCACGGCTATCCGTCGTCGTCGCATATGTTCAGGAATCTGATCACCAATCTGTCCGACCAGTTTCGCCTGATCGCCCCAGACTATCCAGGCTATGGAAGGAGCGAGCAGCCGCCGATCGCAGAATTTTCCTATACATTCGAGAATTATTCGAAGATCGTGCAGGCATTGCTCGATGAGCTGGGTATCAGCAAATTCAGCCTGTACCTGATGGATTACGGCGCGCCGGTGGGTTGGCGGATCGCCTCGGGCAATCCGAATCGGATCCAGACGCTCATTGTTCAGAATGGCTGCGCCTATGAAGAAGGGCTGGAAACTTTCTGGGACCCCATTAAAGCTTACTGGGTCGACCGGAATGACAAGGTTTCAGAAGATAAACTGAGGGCGTTTCACTCGCCCGATGGTTTGAAATGGCAGTACACACACGGTGTGCCCGATCCTGTCGTGGTAAGCCCCGACAACTGGGAAGTTGATCTGCGGCATTTGGAACGTGAGGAAAACGGTCAGATCCAGCTGGATATGTTTTATGACTATCAAACAAATGTGGTACTGTACCCGAAATGGCAGCAATATCTGCGTGAAAGCAATCCGCACATGCTGATAGTCTACGGCAAAAATGATTACATCTTCCCCGTAGGCGGCGCAGAGGCCTACAAAAGGGACGTCAAGAACCTCGAATACCATTTGTTCGATGCGGGCCATTTTGCGCTGGAAAGCGTAGGGGAGGAGATTGCGGACAAGATCAGGGATTTCCTGGGACGGAAAGTGCAATGACATTGCCGGTGTATGCTTTGGCGTGACGGTGCCGGTGGAAATACCCGGTGACAGCGGCGATTTATCGCCGCTGTTTTTCGTTTTCAAACAGTTTGTTAGCTCATGCCGGCCGTTAGTCTATTTTGAAAAAATGCATTTTGCTCTTTTATTTGGAATTACATCTTAATTTAATGCAAGCGTCGTATGCGGTATAAAATGCTCATTGTAGAGGACGAGTTCATTGTCGCCAATGATTTAAGGATCATTTTAACGCAGGCTGGTTATGACGTGTGCGGCGTGGCTGGGTCAGCCGAAGAAGCCGATGCGCTTTTACTGAGCGTCCGGCCCGATCTCGTCCTGCTCGATATCAGGCTGGACGGGAAAAGGTCGGGGATCGATCTTGCCAGGAAGCTGCGGGCCGAAAACCAGGCATTTGTTTACATATCCGCAAACTCCGATCAGGAGACTTTGGAAGAAGCGAAACGGACCGATCCCTACGGATTTATCGTGAAGCCATTCAGAAAGCGGGACCTGCTCGTTGCGATCGATATTGCATTGTACCGGCACAAGCATGTGATCGAGTCGAGGTTGAAGCAGGAAGGGTTACTGGAAAACCAATTGAAGGAACTTCAGGGTAATCCCACCGACCCCGGAGCAAAACTGTTGAATATGGCAAGGCTGTTGCAGCCTCATATCCCGTTCGACCTGATCGCTTTCGCGAGCTGGCCGGACAATGCCGTGCATTCCGAGCATCTGGCCTATCTGCGGGTCGGGTTCGATGAATATCAGGTGATAGGCAAGCAGCAATTGACTACTGTTTCCGGTTTGAAAGAGGGGGTGGTTGCGGCGGTGATGGATAGCAGCGCGCCCTTCACAAACCCTGCGATCCATCACAGCGGCTCACCAGTAGCCAACAGCAATGCTGCATCTTTACCAAAAATATACCTGGATTCTTTCAAGCTGCATTCCTGCCTGGTTTTTCCGGTTGCCGCTGGGCAGGATCCGCCGGTAAATTATTTCTTTTTTAATCGCCGGGAAGGCGTGTACCACAAGCAGCATATTGCATTGCTGGAACGGGTAGGAGCTTATATGGCCGGCCACCGGACTGCCGCGCCTAAGGGCCCCATAAGTTTCCCTGCTATGCCGGCTGGTGAAGTTTTTGTGCCCGGATTCACAGGTATTGTGGGCAGCCACCCGCTGTTGCTGACCGCCCTGGACCAGACAATGCAGGTTGCGCCCTACAATACCTCGGTTCTGATACTGGGTGAAAGCGGTACGGGCAAAGAGAACATTGCATTATCCATTCACGCGCTTTCCCCGAGAAAGGATAAGCCGTTTGTGAAAGTCAATTGCGCCGCCATACCGGCACAGTTGATTGAATCGGAGTTGTTTGGTCATGAAAAAGGCGCTTTTACCGGGGCCAGCGAAAAAAGAAAGGGGAAGTTCGAGCAGGCTGATGGCGGAACCATTTTTCTGGACGAAATCGGTGAGCTGCCCTTGGAGATGCAGGTAAAATTGCTGCGCATTTTGCAGGAGAAGGAATTTGAATATGTGGGCAGCAGCGCTACCAAAAAAGTGAACGTTCGGATCGTTGCAGCTACCAACCGGAACCTGGAAAAGGAGGTAGCGAGCGGCTCCTTCCGGCTGGACCTCTACTATCGCCTCAATGCTTTCCCCATTTCCCTGCCCGCATTACGGGAGCGGAAAAGCGATATCGAGGCATTGGCTTCGTATTTTGCTGACAAGTTTTGTAAGGAGTTCGGGAAGGCATTTCATGGAATTGAGGAGGCAATGCTGGAAGAAATGATGGGCTACGATTGGCCGGGCAATATCCGCGAACTGGTGAATGTGATCGAGCAGGCCGTGATCCTCAACAACGGGAATTCCAGACTCCAGCTCAAACGCGCATTGCCGGGCGGCTCGCTGTCATCATCCGGAAAAATGACCATCGAAACGCTGGGTGATGTAAAGCATATCCAGAACGAAACCGAAAGAGACTACAT
>CBIHPQ010000400.1:0-6426 GCA_966211825.1 uncultured Dyadobacter sp.
TTACGGCTCTTTCAATACATTTAAAAACACATTGAAAGTAGGTTCGGGACTGATTAAGGACAAGTTCACATTCGACGCGCGGTTGTCGCGGGTTTCATCGGATGGTTTTGTAGATCGCGCCTCTTCGGAATTGCATTCATACTACCTTTCGGGCGGTTATTTTGGCAAGAAAAGCTTTGTGCGGGTGAATGTATTTTCGGGCAAAGAGCGTACCTACCAATCGTGGAACGGCGTACCCGAAGCCAAGCTACGCGGCGACCGCGAAGGCATTCTTGCCTACATCGACCGGAATGGCCTAGGTGAAAAGGATGTTCAAAACCTCCTCAACTCCGATAACCGTACTTATAATTCTTACACCTACAAAAACGAGGTAGACAACTACCGCCAGGACCATTACCAGATTGTATCTTCCCATAACCTGAGTAATAAACTGACGTTCAACCTCAATGCATTTCTCGTGCGCGGGCTGGGTTATTACGAGCAATACCGTGCGGCCGACGATTATGCGAGCTACAACCTGCCGAATGTAATCGTTGGAAAAGACACGCTCACCAGCACCGATCTGATCCGCCGCCGCTGGCTGGACAACTATTTTTACGGAACTACTTTTTCTTTCGATTATAACAGTTTTAAAAAGCTCACCGCAAGCTTCGGCGGTGGCTGGAACCAGTACGACGGCGACCATTATGGACAGATCATCTGGGCGCGCAATGCCGGAAACATCGAGAATGAGCATCAATACTATTTCAGCACCGGCAAGAAAAAGGATTTCAACCTTTACGGAAAAATCTATTACGCATTTACCGACCAACTGACCGCATTCGCTGACCTGCAATACCGCCGGGTGAGCCACGGGATCCATGGAACGGACAATGACCCCGTTCAGCTTGCATTCGACGAGTCGTACTCATTTTTTAATCCAAAGGCAGGGCTTACTTATCAATTGGCTGAACAAAGTTCCGTTTATGCGTCGTACAGCGTTGGTAACCGCGAGCCCAACCGGGATGATTTCACGAATTCCACCGCCGATCTTTTTCCGAAAAGCGAACGGCTGCAGAACGTGGAAGCCGGTTTCCGCACGCAGCAGGGTAAATGGGCGTTTGCAGCGAACTACTACTTAATGAGTTATAAAAATCAGCTGGTGCTTACCGGCCAGATCAACGACGTGGGCGGTTCCGTTCGGGTGAATGTGCCTAAAAGCTACCGCACCGGTATCGAGCTCGAAGGCGCCGTGGCTTTCAACCGTTTCCTGAAATGGAATGCGAACGCGACTTTCAGCCAGAACAAGATTAAAAACTTCACCGAATACATCATCAACTACGATAATGGCGGATACGACACGATCGATCACGGCAAATCGGACATTTCCTTTTCACCCAATGTGATCGTAGGCAGCCAGTTTACCTACTCATTGAGAAAGAACCTGGAACTGGCATTGCTGACCAAATATGTAGGCAAGCAATATCTGGACAACACTTCAACCGAATCCCGCAAACTCGACGCTTATCTGACCAACGACATCCGCCTCTCCTGGACCATCAAACCCTCCTGGGCGAATGAAATTGCATTCAATCTGCTCGTAAACAATGTGCTGGACGAGAAGTATGAGTCGAACGGCTACACGTACGGGTACATTGCCGGAGGCGCGCTTACACAGGAGAATTTCTACTTTCCGCAAGCGGGGCGAAATTTCCTGATCGGGGTGAATTTCAGGTTTTGATAACCACTTTCTCCCTACCTTTGCCGCATGAATCTGAAAAATGACCTTTTGCTTCGGGCGGCGCGGGGGGAGAAGACCGAACGCACGCCTGTTTGGATGATGCGCCAGGCCGGAAGGATCCTGGCCGAGTACCGGGCCGTTCGCGAGAAGGCCGGAAGCTTTATTAAATTAGCTACCACACCTGAAATGGCAGCAGAAGTGACCCTGCAACCAGTCGACTTGCTGGGCGTGGATGCCGCCATTATATTTTCTGACATCCTGGTCATTCCCGAGGCGATGGGATTGCCTTACGAAATGATTGAACAGCGCGGGCCGGTTTTTCCAAGCACGGTCCACACCCTGGCCGATCTTCAAAAACTGCACATTGCCGAGCCGGAAACGGATCTGAAATATGTGCTGGACGCTATTAAAATCACGAAAGAAGGTCTCGCGGGCCGCGTCCCGCTGATCGGATTCGCAGGTGCGCCTTTCACGATCTTCTGTTACATGACAGAAGGCAAAGGCTCTAAAACATTCTCTGTCGCCAAGAAGCATTTGTACGCCGACCCGACATTTTCACATACATTATTACAACAAATCACCGACAGCACGATCGCCTACCTGAAAGCCCAGATCGTCGCTGGTGCCGACATTGTGCAGCTTTTTGACTCCTGGGCCGGTATTCTGTCGCCAGAGCAATACCGCGAGTTTTCATTGCCTTATATCAAACAGATCTGCGACGCCATTAACGAAGTGCCGGTAACGGTTTTTGCCAAAGGTGCATTCTTTGCGCGGAAAGAAATCGGGGAACTGAGCTGCTCGGTAGTGGGCCTCGACTGGAATATGGACATCGCCGAGTCGCGCGCGCTGATCCCGAACAAGACATTACAAGGCAATCTTGATCCTTGCGTGCTCTATGCTTCCTACGATCAGATCCGTGCAGAAGTAAAGAAAATGGTCGATCAGTTTGGTACGCAGCGTTACATTGCCAACCTCGGCCACGGCGTCTATCCCGATACCGATCCCGATAAGGTAAGGTGCTTCATCGAGGCCGTTAAAGAGTATTCCTCCCTGTAAATATGGCTTTGCATCAAAATAAATGTGTATTCCTCGACCGCGACGGGGTGCTGAACGAGGATTGCCCGGATTATCTGTACAAGCTGGAAGAACTCGTGATTCCGGAAGGAGTTGCCGAAGCTTTGAAGTTACTCAAAGATGCAGGCTACCTGCTGATCGTGATTACCAATCAGGCAGGTATTGCCAAAGGGCTTTATACGGCTGATCATGTTCATGCCATTCATCAAGCCCTGCAACAGGCTTCGGGCAATGCACTGGATGATCTGTATTTTTCTCCTTACCACCCCTCGTACTCCGGTAACTCATTATCAAGAAAGCCCGGCTCATTGCTGATTGAAAAGGCGATGGCTAAATACGATATCGACCCTGATCGATCATGGATGATAGGCGACCGGGATCGGGATATGGAAGCAGGAAAGAATGTGGGTTTGAAAACGGTACATATTATCCCGAATGCAGAAGAATCGACGGGAGATTATGCCGCTGTAAATTTGCTGGAAGCCGCCAGGCTGATATTGCAGCAGTAAATATTAAGCTTTTACTACCGGCGCAGGCTGGGTTTTCTGTACTGATCCGTAAGCAGGGCAGGCATGTTTGGTGCAGGATGATGCAACCGCCATTGTTCCGCAAACAGCCAGAAGAAGTAAGATCTTTTTCATTTTCCAGTTCGTATAAGATTTTGTCACTACAAAAATATAAAATTAAGTTCTTTGAACGAGTGTTTTAGCCTGACTAATAACGAACTCATTCAAAGAACTTTATATACGGTATCAGATTTTTGTTTCTGCCAATTCCTCTTCCGGCTCCACACGCGGCTTTTCAACCGCCGGCTTGCTATCCTGAGCCCCGAAAGGTTCCTCTTTAAAACCCAGTATCCGCAGCATCGAGTCGCTGTTTTGCTCGTCGGCAAAAACGCGGGTGGTAATGCGGCCTTCCTCGTCGCGGTCCACGAGCACGTGTTTTGGTGCGGGGATCAGACAATGCTGAATGCCTCCATAACCTCCGAGCGACTCCTGGTAAGCCCCCGTGTGGAAGAAACCAATATATTGGGGTTCGTTATCTTCGAAAATCGGCATGTACAGGTCGGCGCTGTGCATTTCGCTGTTGTAAAAATCCTGCGAGTCGCACGTTAATCCGCCGAGGTTCACCTTTTGATAAGGGTTATCCCAGTTATTGATCGGCAGCATGATGTATTTCTGGTTCATGCCCCATGAATCGGGAAGCTGGGTAATGAACGATCCGTTGATCATGTACCAAAGCTCTTTGTCGTTTTGGAGCTTCTTATCGATGATTTCATAGATCACCGCGCCGCTTTCACCGACTGTGTAGCTTCCGAACTCCGTGAAAATATGCGGTACGGGAACGTTGTTCTTGTTGCAGATCCACTGGATATTCTCAATGATCTCGTCGATCATCTGCTGGTAGTCGTATCCTGCCTGCAGCGAAGTCTGGATAGGAAGGCCACCGCCGATGTCGATCGAATCGAGGTCGGGGCAGAGTTTCTTCATTTCGCAGTACTTGAACATGAAGCGGGTCAGTTCACTCCAATAATAAGCGCTGTCCTTAATGCCGGTATTAATGAAGAAATGCAGCATTTTGAGCTTGAAACGAGGGTTCGGCTCGATCTTCTCTTTATATAATTGCTGTACATCATTATAGCGGATACCCAAACGCGAGGTATAAAAAGCAAAATTAGGTTCCTCGTCCGTCGCAATGCGCATTCCAAACTGCACCGTATCGGCGGTCACCTGCTGCTCGTACGACTCGATTTCTTTCAGGTTATCGAGAATCGGCACCACATTAAAGCCTTCGTTCATCAGCTCGCTCAGGTACTGCGTGTAACGAGGAAGTTTGTAGCCGTTTGCGAGGATATAAGTGCTTTTATTGACCTTGCCGCGACGATAAAGCTCCCGGATAATGGGTATATCGAAAGCGGAAGATGTTTCGATATGGATATTATGCTTCAAGGCCTCTTCCAGCACGAAGCTGAAATGCGACGATTTCGTGCAGTAGCAATAGGTATAGGTGCCTTTGTAATTATGTCTTTTGAAGGCGTTCCGGAAGAACATGTTCGCATTCTCGATGTGCTCTCCGATCTTGGGCAGATAATTGATCTTTAACGGCGTACCATGTTCCTTGATGATATCCATCAGAGGTACATTGTTGAACAGCAATTGATTATTATCAACGTTAAACTCCATGGTTGGAAACTCGAACGTTTGCTGAATCAGGTCAATGTAGCTTTTCATTGATTTGTTTGTCGCGATGGCAATTAGTGAATTGGGTGTTAAAAAAATAGGAACGAAAACGACCCGAAAATTGGTCAGAATATGTGTCATTTCCAAACACGGATCAACTGCAAATCATTCCCATTCGAAAGCAATTTATCTCTCTATTTGCCAAGTTCATACCTGAAAATCCCCGCTTAATAATTTTTTAATTGACCAACCGGTTGACAACCGCCTATTTTCATGCCGTAAATCAAAAATCCGGCACGCCGGAACGTGTATCACCCGGTGCGCAGGCCGCTATCTATTGAGACTATTTATTCTTAATATAATCCTATTAAAGACTCATTCATTTCTCAACAGCTAAAAACCATTCATTATGATTCTTCACAAAACGGCAGTGCTCGTCAAACGACCAAAATCCTGTCAAATCTGCTAATAATCAACGTTTAAGCGTACTTACGGATCGACTTTGTGCCTTTTTCACCAATAAATGACTACTAATGCGTAGAAAACTTTAAACATTTTCAAAGTTTTCTTGGTTTTTGTCATTCGAAAATTTCAAATTTGTCGCTGTGAAAGAGCGAATTATCAAATCGGCACTGAATCTTTTCTGGCGCTACGGCATCCGAAGCGTCACGATGGATGACATTGCCCGGGACCTGGGAATTTCGAAGCGTACCATTTACCAGCATTACTCCGACAAGGAGGCCATTCTGGCCCTCGTGATACAAGAGGAGATCCGGGAGCAGAAATGCGAAATGCAAAAACTGGAAGAACTGGCCGAAAATCCGATCGAGGAGGCCATGTATGCCACAGTGCAGATGCAGGAGACGCTCGCGGACATGAACCCGACGCTTTTATACGATTTGAAAAAATACTATCCCAACGCCTGGGAGCTTTTTCAGACCTACAAGCACGAGTACATTATCCGTAACATCCGCGACAATCTGGCAAAAGGCATTGAAATGGGCCTATACCGTCCTGATATTGATGCAGAAGTGCTTTCGCTTCTGCGCGTGGAACAAATCGTGCTCGCATTCGACCCGACGGTTTACCCTGCCAAAAGATTCAGCATGATGCACGTCCAGACGCAATTTCTGAATCACTTTTTGAGGGGCATACTTTCGGAAAAAGGCTTTGAATACTACAACACCATAAAAGATAAACCAGCAACTGAACTCAATATCCATGAAAAATGCCAGAACAATACGTAGCACATTGATGCTGCTCGCGGCACTAATCTATTTTGTACCACTTCATGCACAAACCGGCTACTCATTAAAAGAAGCTGTTGACTATGCTGTAAAGCATAACCTGAACGTCAAGAACGCACAGTTGGATGCAATTTCTGCCGAAGCGCGCATTGGTGAAATTCGAGCCAGCGGGTTGCCGCAGGTGAATGCAAACCTTTCGCTGACA